>CAYRLV010000070.1:5877-13416 GCA_964425155.1 uncultured Ornithinicoccus sp.
GGGCCGTGGCGTCCTGGGAGTCCGGGTCCTCTGGCGCCGCGGCCTTGGCGGCCGCCTTCTTCGTGGTGGCCTTCTTCGCGGTCTTCTTGGCGGTCTTCTTGGCGGCCGCCTTCTTCGTCGTGGACTTGGCCGCGGCCTTCTTCGTCGACTTGGCGGCGGCCTTCTTCGCCGCCTTCTTGGCGGTCTTCTTGGCGCCTTCCGCCTCGGCGGCGGCGTTGCTCCCCGAGTCGGCGCCGTTGTCGGCGTCTGCGTCGGAGAACAGGGTGTCGTTGTCGGATGCCATCTGGCGTCTCCCGTCAGCCACGGAGCGGCACCACACCCGGGCTCGCGCCCTCGCCACCCGCGTGGGTTGCGGTGTCCTCGCCGCTCCCGCGGGGGCGGGAGGACGGAAGTCGTCGTGCTACAGCTGCCGGCTCGCGCGTCGTCGCGCGTCACCTGCACAACTGCCGCCGGTGTCCGATGCGGCGGCCGGTCGGCTACCTCGCGTGGAAAGCCCGGCGCCTCCTGCGCCGGCCCTCCACCAGGTGTGGTGCGGGCGGCACGAGGTCAGCCACTGCTCTCATCGCGGTGCGAACATCGTCGGGGCGTCCGACCGGTGTGGTGTGCCGGACGACCATCGGCAGTATCGCACACGCCGACCGGTGGCCCGGGGCCCGACGCGCTCGCCGTTCCCCCATCGACGGGTCACCCTCCCGCGAGCGGATCTCCGATCGTGCCGTCCTCGCCGAGGGTCCCCTGCATGAGCCGGGTGGCTCGGGGCGACCGGGGTGGCAGCAGGCCGGCGCACTCCCGGAGGGCGGTCATGACGTCGTCCGGTCGGACCGAGGGAGCGGCGTGCCGCAGCACCAGCTCGAGCCGCGCGCCGAGGGGGCCGGACGTCGCACCGGCCGTCACGATCGCCGAGCGCACGTCGAAGGTCCGTGGCCCGCGCTTGGTCACCCGGGTCACCTCGACCTCGTCCCGCTCGAGCAGGCGGCGAAGCGCGTCGCTCAGCTCGTCGACCTCGAGCCCGGGCAGGTCGAGGACCCACGCGCTGGCCTGCAGCCGGTCGGCGAGGCTGTGCTCGCCCGCCTCGACGACCTCCAGCACGTCCAGGCCCTCGGGCAACGCCCCGTCGAGGGCCTCGCGTACCCGCTCGGGGTCGACGCGTTCGGTCACGGACAGCTCGAAGTACTCCGCCTCGCTGGCCGCTCCTGTGGGCGCGGCGTTGGCGTAGGACACCTTCGGGTGCGGGTGGAACCCCGCGGAGAAGGCGGTCGGCACGCCGGAACGGCGCAGCGCACGCTCCAAGGCCCGCTGGAAGTCGCGGGTGGAGGAGAAGCGCAACCGGCCGCGCTTCGCATAACGAACCCGCAACTTCTGCACGGGAGGGGCCGGGGCCGGGCCCTCGGGGGTGCGTTTGGCCATGGCGCAAACCCTACTGACGCGCTCGTGGTGGTCCTGCATCGCGCGGCAGCATCGCCACGATCCCTTCGGGTCGGTGTGTCAACACGTTGTCCAGCAAGGACTTTCGATGAACTCACGCAGGTATTGCCGCGAAACTCATGACATACCAACACAATCCCGCACGTCCACAGGGCACCGGCAACGAAGTCCCTTGCCAGGTCACAAATCGAACACGTCCGGACCATCCGCGCAACATCACTTGACGTCGCCTCCCACGCTGCTAGCGTCAAAGAAGAAGAACCCTGACGAGTGTGCTGCAGCCGCTGGCAGCAGACCACGTCGACGACGACATCGGAGGCTTCTCACATGTGGAACCGCACTCACGCACCGGAGCAGGCCCAGTCTTCGACCCCGCCGCCTCGCCGCCGCCGTACGGCCGGGCTGGTGGCCGTGGCGGCCGTCGGGGCGTTGGTGCTGGCGGCCTGCGGCGGCGGTGACAGCAACACCGGCTCCACGGAGGGCAGCGGCGAGGGATCGGGTAACGGTGCGCTTTCCGACTACAAGGAGAACGGCATCACGATCGGATTCGCCAACGAGAAGCCCTACGACTACCAGGACGAGAGCGGCAAGATCACCGGCGAGGCCCCGGAGCTCGCGCGTGTCATCCTCGGGAACCTCGGGATCAAGGACATCGAGTTCAAACTCGTCGACTTCGGCGCGCTGATCCCGGGGCTGAAGTCGGGGCGCTTCGACATGACCGCGGCCGGCGCCTCCATCACCGCCGAGCGGGCCGAGCAGGTTCTCTATGCCGACCCGGACTACTGCGTGCACGAGGCCCTTGGGGTCAAGAAGGGCAACCCGCTCAACCTGTCCGACTACAAGTCGATCAAGAACAACCCGGACGCGACGTTGGCCGTCGAGTCCGGCGCCACCGAGTTGCAGTACGCCAAGGGCGTGGGGATCCCCGAGGACCAGCTCCTCACCGTCAGCAACAACCAGGCCATGGTCGCGGCCGTCAAGAGTGGCCGGGCGGATGCCTTCTCCCTGACACACACCACCGTGGCGAGCCTGGTCAAGACCTCCGGCGACGGGAAGCTCGAGGTCCTCGACGGCTTCGACCCGGTCATCGACGGTCAGAAGAAGATCAGCTGCGGCGGCTTCCAGTTCAGCAAGGACCACGAAGCGCTGCGGGACGCCTTCAACAAGGAGCTGGACAAGCTGCAGAAGGCCGACAAGGTGTACCCGATTGTCAAGGAGTTTGGCTTCACCAAGGAGCAGGTCAATTCGGCCAAGCAGTACACCGCGCAGGACGTCATCGACGCCACGAAGTGACCGGGTCCTGACGGACGGCGTCCCGGAGCGCCGGAGCCATCACGCTCCGCAGATGGGCAGTGAGGGACGGGGACGGGAGGCGGGCGACCCACGATGAACTTTGCCGAGAGTCTGGCGCACGGCGCGCTGCTCACGATCCAGCTCACCGTCTACGCGGGCGTGCTGGGATTCGTCATCGCCCTCGTGGCCGGTCCCGCCATGCTCTCCAGGATCCGGGTGGCTCGCTTTCTCGCACGCACCTACACCGAGGTCTTCCGCGGTGCCTCGGAGCTGGTGATCCTGTTCATCGCCATCTACACCGTTCCGGGATTGCTGGGGATCCAGACGGACCTCTTCTGGACGTCGGTCGTCGCCCTCGGGATCAACATCGGCGCCTACGAGGCCGAGGTGGTGCGCGGCGCCGTGCAGGCGGTGCCAGCCGGCCAGACCGAGGCGGCCATCGCGCTGAACATGAGCCCGTTGCTGCGGCTGCGACACATCATCATCCCCCAGGCAGCCGCCTCGGCCATCCCCCCGATCAACGTGTTGACGATCCAGTTGCTCAAGGGCACGGCTCTGGTCTCGATCGTGGGGCTGGATGACTTCACGTTCTCGGCCGAGAAGATCATCGAGCTCAACGGAGAGCACACCAAGTACTTCGGGATCATCCTGATCGGCTACTACGTCATGGCCTTCATCATCAACCGGATCTTCGGCCTGCTCGAGCGGTACACCAGCCGGTACCGCGTCGGGACGGGCACGGTGCGTGCCTGAGGGGCTGGCGACTCATGGACTGGGACTTCATCCTCGAGATCCTGCCGCGCATCGCGGACGGGCTCGTGGTCACCGTCGAATTGACACTGCTCGGCACCGCCATCGCGATGGTGCTCGGTCTCGTCCTGGCTCTGCTGCGACGGTCGCGCTTCCGCGCGGTCCGCTGGCCGGCGTCCTTCGCCCGGGAGTTCATCACGAACACTCCCCTGCTGGTACAGGCGTTCTTCTTCTTCTACGTCTTCCCCGAATTCATCGGACTGCGACTCAGCCCGTTCCTCAGCGGCGTCATCGTCATCGGAATCCACTACGCCACCTACACCTCGGAGGTGTACCGCGCCGGCATCGAGGCGGTGCCGGCCGGGCAGTGGCAGGCCGCGCGCGCCCTGAACTTCTCCGCCGGCGACACCTGGCGACAGATCATCCTGCCGCAGGCGATCCCGCCGATCTTCCCGGCTCTGGGCAACTACCTCATCTCGATGTTCAAGGACACCCCGCAACTGCTGGCCATCGGCGTTCTGGAGATGGTGGGTGTGTCGCAGGCGATCGCCACCGAGACCTACCGCAGCACGTGGCCGTACCTGATCGCCGGCATCTTCTTTGTCATCCTCAGCTACATCGCATCTCTCGCTGTTCGCCGACTGGAGGCACGCTTTGGCCGACTCGCCTGAGACCACACCGCCGCCCGGGCCACCCCCGTCCGATCCCCACCCCCCAGGTAGGGCGCACGGCACGTTTTCGGGCGTCGCCGGAGAAGGCGTGGGCGTTCGGTTCGACCAGGTCACCAAGAAGTTCGGCTCCAATGTTGTTCTCGACAAGCTCTCGCTGGACGTCGCACCGGCCGAACGGGTCTCGATCATCGGGCCGAGCGGCTCGGGAAAGACCACCATCCTGCGGGTCCTGATGACCTTGGAGGAGCCTGACGGCGGCCACGTCTACGTCGGCGACAAGCCGCTGTGGCACATGGAGCGCAAGGGCAAGACGGTGCCCGCCGACGAGAAGCACCTCCGACAGGTCCGTGGTCAGTTGGGCATGGTCTTCCAGCAGTTCAACCTCTTTCCGCACATGAAGGTTCTGGAGAACGTCACGGCGGCACCGATCCGGGTCGCCGGCATCCCCAAGGAGGAAGCGGTGGCCAACGCGCGCCGGCTCCTCGACATGGTCGGCCTCGCCGGCAAGGAGGACAGTTACCCGGCTGCGCTGTCCGGCGGTCAGCAGCAGCGGGTCGCGATCGCCCGTTGCTGCGCCATGCAGCCCAGCGTGATGCTCCTGGACGAGGTGACTTCAGCTCTGGACCCCGAGTTGGTGAACGAAGTGCTCGGGGTGCTGCGCGACATCGCCGAGGACACCAGCATCACCATGCTGATCGTCACCCATGAGATGCGCTTCGCGCGCGACGTGTGCGACCGGGTGGTGTTCTTCGACCACGGCGCGATCGTCGAGCAGGGACCGCCCGAGAAGATCTTCACCTCGCCGGACAGCCCGCGGCTGCAGAACTTCCTGCGCGAGGTCCTCGAACACTGACCGTCTCGGCTACCGCACGCCGTCGGCGGAATCGGCGAGGTACTCCGCGCCGGAGCCGACCACGGTCAGGGGCAGCAGAGTGCGGCCGGTCGGGCCGACCTGGATGTCGGTGCCCATCTGCGGGCAGACGCCACAGTCGAAGCACGGGGTCCACCGGCAGTCGTCGACCTCGGTCTCGTCGAGCGCGTCCTGCCAGTCCTGCCAGAGCCACTCCTTGTCGAGCCCGGAGTCGAGGTGGTCCCACGGCAGCACCTCGGACTGCTGCCTCTCGCGCGTCGTGTACCAGGCCACGTCGACCGGGTAGGGCGCCAACGCCTCCTCGGCACATCGCATCCAGCGGTCGTAGGAGAAGTGCTCGCTCCACCCGTCGAACCGACCGCCGTCCCGCCAGACCGCCTCGATGACCCGGCCGATCCGCCGGTCCCCACGAGACAGCAGCCCCTCGACGATCCCGGGTTGACCGTCGTGGTAGCGGAAGCCGATCGCCTTGCCGTAGCGCTTGTCCGCGCGCAGGGCGTCACGCAGCTGGTGCAGGCGGACGTCGGTCTCCTCGGCACCGAGTTGTGCGGCCCACTGGAACGGCGTGTGCGGCTTGGGCACGAACCCGCCGATGGAGACGGTGCAGCGGATGTCGCGGCGGCCGCTCACCTGCCGACCCGTCTCGATCACCCGGTGCGCGAGGTCGGCGATCTGCAGCACGTCTTCGTCGGTCTCGGTCGGCAACCCGCACATGAAGTACAGCTTGACCTGGCGCCACCCCGCGCCGTAGGCGGCCGCGACCGTGTTGATCAGGTCCTCCTCGGTCACCATCTTGTTGATGACTTTGCGGATTCGCTCCGAACCGCCCTCGGGGGCGAAGGTCAACCCGGAACGCCGCCCGTTGCGGGTGAGCTCGTTGGCCAAGTCGATGTTGAAGGCGTCGACGCGGGTCGAAGGCAGGGACAGGCCGGTCTGGGTGCCTTCGTAGCGATCGGCCAACCCTTTGGTGATCTCGCCGATCTCGCTGTGATCGGCGCTGGAGAGTGACAGCAGTCCGACTTCCTCGAATCCGGAAGCGGCAAGCCCCTTCTCGACCATCTCGCCGATCCCGGTGATCGAGCGTTCGCGCACCGGCCGGGTGATCATGCCGGCCTGGCAGAACCGGCAGCCTCGGGTGCAGCCGCGAAAGATCTCGACGGACATCCGCTCGTGCACGCTCTCGGCCAGGGGCACCAGCGGCTGTTTCGGGTAGGGCCAGGCATCCAGGTCCATGACCGTGTGCTTGGACACCCGCCACGGGACGCCGCTCTCGGCGGGGACCACCCGCTGGATCCGACCGTCCGGCAGGTAGTCGACCTGGTAGAACGACGGCACGTAGACCCCACCGGTGCGGGCCAACTGACGCAGCAGGCCGCGCCGCCCACCGGGCCGGCCGGCCGACTTCCAGCCGGTCACCAGATCCGTGACCATGAGCACCGCCTGCTCCCCGTCGCCGACGATGGCGGCGTCGATGAAGTCGGCGATCGGCTCCGGGTTGAAAGCCGCGTGCCCACCGACGATGACCACCGGGTCGTCGTCCGTGCGGTCGGCCGCGTGCAGCGGGATCCCGGCGAGATCGAGGGCGGTGAGCATGTTGGTGTAGCACAGCTCGGTCGAGAACGAGAGGCCGAAGAGGTCGAAGTCCCGGATCGAGCGGTGGCCGTCCACGGTGAACTGCGGCAGCCCGCTGTCCCGCAGCAGACGCTCCAGGTCCGGCCACACCGCATACGCCCGCTCGGCCAGCGTGTCCGGGCGTTCGTTGAGCACCTCGTAGAGGATCATCACGCCCTGGTTGGGGAGGCCGACCTCGTAGGCGTCCGGATACATCAGCGCCCACCTGGCAGTGAGCTCCTCGCCGTCCGGGCCGAACCCTCCGCAGTTCCAGTCCTTGACCTGCGAGTTGAGCTCGCCACCGACGTACTGGATCGGCTTGCTCACCTGCTCGAACAACGGCTCGAGCAGGGCGAAGAGGCTCTCTCCCGGCGTGCTGGCGGCAGACATGCGATCCAGCGTAACGGCGCCGGCCCCGTCGTAGCATGGCGCGCATGCCTGCGTCGTCCGCCGCCGTCCTCGAGGCGTGCCGGTGAGCCGCCGGGAGGACCCGCTCGAGCGGTTGCGCGGCCTGTGCCTCGCGTTGCCCGAGGTCACCGAGCGCCTCAGTCACGGGGAGCCGACGTGGTTCGTGCGCGGCAAGAAGACCTTCGTCATGTATGCGGACCATCACCACGACAACCGCCTCGCCTGTTGGATGGCGGCCGGCGAGGGTGTGCAGGAGACGCTCGTCGCGACGGATCCGGAGCACTTCTTCCGGCCCCCGTACGTCGGCGGCCGTGGCTGGATCGGGGTCTACCTCGACGTCGAGGTCGCCTGGGGCCACGTCGAGCAGCTGGTCGACGACGCGTTCCGGCAGGTGGCCCCCCAGACGCTCGTCGCCGCACTCGACGCCGCCGACCGGGACGGCGAGGGCGGTGAGAGCGGCAGGAAACCGTGAGCCCCAGGGGGTGTCTCCGAGCAGTGCCGCTCTGCCCC
>CAYRLV010000071.1:0-13350 GCA_964425155.1 uncultured Ornithinicoccus sp.
CCGTCGATCGCGGTCCAGCCACCGTCCACGAACAGCTGGCTCCCGGTGACGAAACTGGACGCGTCGGAGGCCAGGTAGACCACGGCACCGGCGAGTTCCTGCGCGTGCGACCAGCGGCCGAGCGCGCTCTTGCTCGCGTAGGCGTCGGACCACTCCGGAACCGCCCGGATCTGTGCGGTGAGTGGGGTGTCCACGACTCCCGGCGCGATGGCGTTCAGCCGCACGCCCTGCGGGCCCAGCTCGGCCGCCGCCGTCCGGAGCAGCTGCACGAGACCGGCCTTGGTCGCGGCATACACCCCTTGCCCCGGCTCGACGGCCACCGCGCGGATCGAGCTGAAGCCGATGATGCTCCCGCGGCCGCGCTCGGCCATCCCGGGCCCGAAGGCCCGCACCAGGTCGAACGACGCACGCAGGTTGAGCCCGACGACCCGATCGAACTCCTCGACGCTGTAGTCGAGGACCCGCTTGCGCACGTTGGTCGCCGCGGTGAAGACCAGCACGTCGACCGTTCCGAGCTCCTCGGCGGCACGCGAGACCGCCTCGGAGTCAAGGACGTCCAGCTCGTATGCGGTGTGCCCACCGCCCAGGGCGACGGTCGCCTCGGCCGCCGCCACGTCGCGATCGGCGCAGACCACCTCGGCGCCGTGCGCCGCCAGTGCGAGGGCGCTCTCCCGCCCGATGCCGCTGCCGGCGCCGACGACCACGGCCCGTCGCCCGTCCAGCCGGAACAACTGGGTGTAGTCGGGCCGGCTGGTGGTCTCGGGATCTCGGTCGGCGGCTGCTGCGGTCGGACTGTCGGTGTTGGTGTCGGTCACGTTCAGCTCCTCCTCGTGGTGGGCCGGATGACGGCCATCCGGGTGACCGTCAGCTCCTCGATGGCGAACCGCGGGCCCTCCCGGCCGGCCCCGGAGTCCTTCACGCCCCCGTAGGGCATGACGTCGGAACGGAACCCGGGGACCTCGTTGACGATCACACCGCCCGCCTCGATCCGGTCGACCGCGTCGAACGCGGCCTCCAGGGAGGCGGTGAACACGCTGGCGTGCAGGCCGTAGCGCGAGTCGTTGACCATGGTGATGGCCGCGTCCAGGTCGGCCACCGAGCTGACTGCGACGACCGGCCCGAAGATCTCCTCGTCCCAGGCCGCGACACCTCCCGGCACGTCCAGCAGCACGGTGGGGGCGATGACACCGTCGGTGGCCCGGCCTCCGGTGACCAGCCGCGCCCCGGCGGCGACGGCCTCGTCGACCCACTGCAGCACGCGGGCGGTGGACTTCTCGTCGATGAGCGCGGAGACACGGGTCGCCTCGTCGCGCGGATCGCCCACGGCCACCTGGTCCATCCGGTCGGACAGCCGGGCGAGGAACTCCTCGCGCACCGCGTCGACCACGATGACCCGCTGCACGCTGATGCAGGCCTGCCCGGACGCGTAGTAGCCGCCACGCACGACCGCATCGGCGGCCGCGTCCAGATCGGCGTCCGCCGCGACGACGAGCGCCGCGTTGGAGCCCAGCTCGAGCAGGGTCTTGGTCGGTGCGGCGTCCCGGGCGATCTGGTGGCCGACTGCGGCAGAGCCGGTGAAGGACACGGCGCCGATCCGCGGGTCGGTGGTCAGGGCGACTCCCACCTGGGTGCCGCCGGTCACGAGTTGCACTGCCGCTGCAGGACCTCCGGCGTCGGCCAGGGCTTCGCGCACCAGGTGCACGAGCCAGAGCGTGGCGAGCGGGGTCTGCGGCGCGGGTTTGGCCACGACCGGGCAGCCCGCGGCCAGGGCGGGCGCGATCTTGTGCGCGGCGAGCAGCAGCGGGTAGTTGAACCCGGCGATGCCGACGACGACGCCGATCGGCTTGCGCACCCAGAATCCGAGCAACCCCTCGCCGCTGGGGAGCAGGTCGAGCGGCACGGTCTCACCGTGCAGCCGGGCCACCTCCTCGGCCGCCGTCTCCAAGGTCAGCAGGGTGCGGGCCACCTCGACCCGGCAGTCCACCAGCGGCTTGCCGGTCTCGGCGACCAGCAGCTGCTCGAAGTCCTCCCGGTGCGCGCCGATCGTCCGGTGCACCGACTGCAAGGCGGCCCGGCGCACGTGCGACGGCAGCCGTCCGACCTCGTCGCGCACCGCGACCGCCTCGTCGACGGCGCGGCGAGCGTGCGCCGCGTCCCCCACCGGTGCGGTGCCCACCACGCTGTCGTCGAACGGGAAGCGCACCTCCTCGGTCTCCGTCACCGGCACCCAGTGCGCTCCGATCGGCAGCCCGTCGGGGTACCGTCCCACCACGTCGGTCATCTCGTCCGTCTCTCTCGTTCGTCGTGCTTCGGTCGTCAGTCGGTCGTCGGCGGGTCGAACGCCGACGGGAAGGCGTCGCGGTACGACCGCCACCGACCGGCCGGTGTCTCGACGGTCTCGGCCGCGAGCACGGCGTGCCCGATCGCGCGGGTGAAGCAGTCGCCGGCGACGTCCAGCAGGTCGTGGAAAGCGTTCGCGTCGGGTGCAGCCCGAGTTCCGGTTGCCAGGGTGAACACCGTGTCGCCGTCGAACATCGTGTGCACCGGCCGGATCGCACGGGCCAGGCCGTCGTGCGCGATGCCGGACACCTTGGCGCACTGCGCCTTGGTGAGCGTGGCGTCTGTGGCGACCACACCGATCGTCGTCGCGAGGGGATGGCCCCTCGACCCGGGCCCGGGCTGCTCCCTCGCCAGCTCCTGTGCGGCCACCAGTTCCTCGCGATCGGGGGCGCGGAGCGGAGGGAACTCACCTGGCAGACCGAAGCGCACGGCATACAGTTCGCCGGTGCGCGGGTCGATTGCGGAGCCGAGGGCGTTGACGACGACGAGGGCGCCCACCGTGGTGCCGTCCTCGAGCACTGCGCTGGCGGACCCGACGGCTCCCTTGAGTCCACCGACCTTGGCGCCGGTGCCGGCGCCGACCACGCCCTGCGCAACGGCGTCGGAAGAAGCGGCCTCGTAGGCACTTTCGCCGAATCCGGCGTCCGGGTGGAGGGCGAAGTCGCCGCCTCGTCCGAGGTCGAAGACGACGGCGGCCGGCACGATGGGAACGACCTCGCCCGGACCGCCCATCGGCAGACCCACACCGGCAGCGAAGAGCTTGGCCATCACCCCGTCGGCGGCGCCGAGGCCGAGCGCACTGCCGCCCGTCAGGACGACGGCGTGCACCCGTTCGACCACGTTCCGGGGGTCGAGCAGATCCGTCTCGCGGGTGCCCGGTCCGCCGCCGCGCACGTCCACCCCGGCGACCGCGCCCTCTGGCGGTGCGAGCACGGTCGTCGTGCCGGTCAGCCACCCGTCGCCTCGTCGCTGCGCATGCCCGACGCGCAGCCCGGCCACGTCGGTGAGGCTGTTGGTCGGACCGGGGCGGACCGGGGCCGGTGCGATCACTCGTCGACCCCCTGGTGCAGGTCGGCCGTCGTGGTCCCGGAGAGCGCCTTGCCGAGGGTCGGGATGGCGGCGATCAGCTTGCGGGTGTAGGGATCCCGCGGGTTCTCGTAGACCTCGTCCACCGGACCCGACTCGACCACCAGCCCCTCGTGCATGACAGCCACACGATCGCACACGTGGCGCACGACGGACAGGTCGTGCGAGACGAAGACGAGAGTGAGGTCCAGCTCGTCGACGAGGTCGGCGATGAGGTTGAGGACCTGGGCGCGCACGGAGACGTCGAGGGCGCTGACCGGCTCGTCCGCGACGAGGATGCGCGGCCGCGGCGCCAACGCTCGGGCGATGGAGATCCGTTGGCGCTGGCCGCCGGAGAACTGATGGGGGTAGCGGTCGGCGGCTTCGGCCCGCAGCCCGACCGCCTCCAGCAGCTCCTCGACCCGGCCGCGGGTGGCGCCGTGCCCCTGGGCGACCAGCGGTTCGGCGATGATGTCGCGCACCCGCATCCGCGGGTCGAGCGAGCTCATCGGGTCCTGGAACACCAGCTGCAGCTTCTCTCGCAGGAAACGCAACTGGCGGTCGGACCGGCCGGTGATGTCCTGGCCCTCCACCCGCACCCGGCCGCTCGTCGGGTGGTCCAGGCCGGAGATGATGCGCAACAGGGTGGACTTGCCGCACCCCGATTCGCCCACGATGCCGAACCGCTCACCCGGGGCGACGTCGAAGCTCACACCCCGCAGGGCACGGACCGGCTCACTGGCCCGCAGCAACGACGTTCGCGGGCGCCGGTAGTCGCGGGTGACCTCGTGGACGGCGACCGCGGGCGCCGAGGCTGGCTGCCCTCCGCGCGGCTGCTCTCGGGTCGTCCCGGCGCCGGGCGCCCGACGAGTGCGCTCGGTCATGACGCCTCCTCCGGTGCTGGGTGGAAGCAGGCGAAGCCCGCGTCGTCGCCGGTCGGCGTCCAGGCCGGTCGTTCGGCGCACTCGGGCCCGGCGTGACCACATCGGTTGCGGAACACGCAGCCGGCGGGGAAGCGCCCGGCGGCGGGGACCGATCCGGGGATCGTCGCGAGTCGGCCTCGTTCGTCGACGACCTCGAGGTCGGACGCGCCGAGCAGGCCCTGGGTGTAGCGGTGGCGGGGGCGGGTGAAGACCTGGTGCACCGGCCCGGACTCGACGATCCGACCGCCATACATCACCAGCACCCGTTCGCACGCCGTGGCGACCACGGCCAGGTCGTGCGTGATGAACAGCATGGCGGCCCCTCGATCGACCACGCCGCGGACGATGAGGTCGAGCACGAGGGCCTGCACCGTGACGTCGAGAGCGGTGGTGGGCTCGTCGCAGACGAGCAGCGCGGGATCGTTGGCCAGGGCGAGGGCGAGCACCACCCGCTGCCGCTGGCCTCCGGAGAGCTGGTGGGGGTAGGCGCGAGCGGCGCCGGCAGGGTCCGGGAGGCCGACCTGGTCGAGCAGCTCGACCGCGGCTGCGCGAGCATCCTTGCGGCTGCTACGGGTCCGGTGGATGAGCATCGACTCGGCCACCTGGTCCCCGACACGCATGGTGGGGTTGAGGGCGGTCATCGGCTCCTGGAAGACCATCGCCAGATCGCGGCCACGGACTCTCGACATCGCACGTTCGTCGGCGCCCACCAGGTCGTGGCCCACGCCGGCGACGCGGACCGAGCCCTCCGCCTCGAGGCCCTCGGGCAGCAGCCCCATCAGCGCGAGGGCGGTGAGGGACTTGCCCGACCCGGACTCACCGATGAGCCCGACCCGCTCCCCCGGCCGGATGCGAAAGCTCACGTCCTCGACCAGTCGCTGGTCGCGCACCGAGACACCCAGGTCCTGGACGACCAGGACGTCCTCGGACAGCGGCTCGCGGGCTGCCTGGCTCATCGCCGGTCCTCCAGCTTCGGGTCGAACAGGTCCCGCAGTCCGTCTCCGAGCAGGTTGAACCCGAGGACCGCCACCGCGATCGCTACTCCGGGGAAGATCGCCAGCCGCGGCGCGGACCAGAGCAGCTCCTGGCTCTCCTGGAGCATCCGGCCCCAGGACGGCGTCGGCGGGGGCGTGCCGAGCCCGAGGAAGGACAGCGCCGCCTCGGCGAGCACGGCGATGGCGAACGACACCGAGGCCTGCACGATGACCAGGCTGCTCACGTTGGGCAGCACGTGCCGCAGGCCGATGGCGAACGGCCCGCGGCCCGCTGCGCGCGCCGCCATGACGTATTCCGTGCCGAGCACCTGCAGCGTCCCGCTGCGGATCAGTCGCGCGAAGCTGGGAATGGTGGCGATGCCGATGGCGATCATGGCCACCAGGGTGCTCTCGCCGTAGACCGCAGCGAACATGATCGCGAGCAGGAGCGCAGGAAAAGCGAGGAGCAGGTCATTGCCGCGCATCAGGAACTCGCCGAACCACCGGGGAGCCATGCCCGCGACGATTCCGAGCGGAACGCCGATCAGTGCGGCCACCCCCACCGCGACGAATCCCACGAACAGGGTGGTCCTGGCCCCGACCAGGATCTGGCTGAACACGTCGCGACCGAACTTGTCGGTGCCGAACCAGTAGTCCCCGGACGGCTCCTGCAGTCGGGCGGTCGAGTCGACCAGCGTCGGGTCGTGCGGAGTCCAGAGGAAGGACACGATCGCCATACCGATGATCAGGCAGACGAGCAGCCCGCCCACGACCAGACTCGGGTTCAGCCGACGCCCGCCGCTCCCCCGGGGCGCGCCGGTGGAGTCGTGGCGCACGGCGTCGGGGCCGTCGGGCAGCGCCGCCCGGGTCTCGTCGCTCATCGCGCACCTGCCCGGAGACGGGGGTCGAGCGCCAGGTAGAGCAGGTCGACCAGGAAGTTCACGACGAGCACGGCGACGACGAGGATCATCACGACGTCCTGGACCATGATCAGGTCCCGCGAGGAGACGCTGTCGAGCAGCAAGGTGCCAAGGCCCGGGATCGCAAAGACCCGCTCCACGACGACCGCGCCGATCAGCAAGGTCGCCAGTTGCAGACCGAGCACCGTGACCACCGGCACGGAGGCATTGCGCAGGCCATGTCGGACCAGGGCCTGCATCGGGCGCAGTCCCTTGGCCCGGGCGGTGCGCAGGTAGTCCTCCCGGAGCACGTCGAGCACCGCGCTGCGGACGTAGCGGGTCAGGACCGCGGCCTGCACCAGACCGAGCGAGAGCACCGGTAGGACGAGCTGCTTGAGGAACATGGCCGGATCCTGTACCGGTGGCGTCCACCCGTTGGCCGGCAGCCAGCCCAACTTCACCGCGAACAGGGTGATCAGCAGGATGCCGGCGAGGAAGGCCGGGACGGCGACGCCCACCTGGGAGAGACCCGACAGGACTAGGCCGGACAGCTTGCGGTGCCGCACCGCCATCACGGTCCCCACGGGGAGCGCCACGACTACGGCGAGCACCATCGCGACGCCGACCAACCACAGGGTCACCTGCAATCGGTCCGCGAGCAGGCTCCCGATCGGAGCGTGCGACACGTAGGAGGTGCCGGGGTCGAACGTGAGCAGCCCCTGGACCCAATTGAGGTACTGCGTCGAGAGTGGCTGGTCGAGCCCGAACTCGTGCTCCATCTGCGCGACGGCCGCGTCCGAGGCGTTGACCCCCAGGGCCACACGTGCCGGACTGCCGGGAAGCACGGCCATGAACGCGAACACCGCGACCGAACTCACGGCCAGGCTCGCGACCAGGATGCACAGCCGCTGCAGCAGACGGACGACCATGGTGGTGAGGGACCCGCCTCAGGACCCGGAGAGCTCGGTGACGTCGAAGGACTCCGTGACCGCGTTCTTCGGCAGGCCCTGGATGCCCTTGTCGGCGACGATGATGTTCGGCATGACGAACAGCCAGTCGGCGGCGGCGTCCTCGGACAGCATGCGCGCGGCCTTCTTCATGTCCGTCACCTGCTGCTCCTCGGTGCCGCTGTCCGCCGAGGCGAGCAGTTTCCGGAAGGCGGCGTTGTCGTAGCGCGTGTAGTACTTCGGGTCGCCGAAGACCGCGGCCATGTCACGCGGCTCAGCGTGCGAGATGATCGTCATGTCGTAGTCGGCGTTGGTGAAGACCTGGGTCAGCCAGGCGGCCGGGAACTCGAGCTGGTCGATCTTCACCTTGAAGCCGGCCTGCTCGAGCTGGCTCTTGACCACCGTCCCGCAGGAGGTCGCGTAGGACCGCGTCGGCAGCCGCAGCCGGAAGACGTGGTTCGCCTTGCCGGACTCCTTGAGCAGGGTCTTGGCCTTCTGCAGGTCGTGCGGGTAGAGGCCGGTGAGGTCCTCGTACCACGGATCGGTCGGCGGCACCATGCTGCCGATCAGCTTGCCGTGACCGGCCCAGCAGGTGTCGAGCAGCGCCTGGTGGTCGATGGCGTACCGGACCGCCTGTCGCACCCTCTTGTCGGTGAACGGGCCGGAGCCGTTGTTGAAGGACAGCTGCACCTCACCGTTCGTCGTGCCCTCGAGGATCTGGTACTTGTCGTTGTTCTCGAACTGTCCCAGCGACTCGGGCGACTCCATGCTGCCGATGACGTCGATCGTGCCGGTCAGCAGCGCGTTGTTGACCGCCGTCGGGTCCTTGAAGTACTTGAAGGTGACGGTCTGGTATGCGGGCTCGTCGCCCCAGTAGTCCGGGTTACGCGTCAGCGTGATCGAGTCACCGCGCTTCCAGGTGGCGAGTTTGTAGGGACCGGTGCCGATCGGCTTGGTCGCGAGGTGGTCGACCCCGCTGCGACTGAACATCGCGCCGATCCGAGTGGTCATCTTGTAGAGCCAGCTGTTGCTGGGCTGTTTGAGGACGACCTGCAGCTTGGTCGGTGACAGGACCTTGGTGTGGTCGACGACGTCCATACCGGACTTGAGCGAGATGGTCCAGGCGGACGACTTCACCCGGTCGATCGAGAACTTGGCGTCCTGCGCGGTGAACTTCTTGCCGTTGCTGAAGGTCGCGTCGTCGACCAGCTCGAAGGTGTAGGTCTTGCGGTCCTTCGACACGGTCCACTTCTTCGCCAGGCCGGGCACGATGTTTCCGTCCTGGTCCAGCTGGACCAGGCCCTCGTAGACGTTGTAGAGGAGCACCTGGGGGATGGCGGAGCCGTCCGTCCGCGTGAAGTCGAGGTTCTCCGGCTCCGCGCCGAAGCCGATCGAGATCGAGGCGTCGTCCCCTCCCTCGCCGGCGCCCTGGCTCGCGGAACCGCCCGATCCGTCGCCGCCGCCGTCGGTCGACGTCGATCCGGCCGAACAGGACGCCAGCGCGAGGCTGGCGGTCATGGCCACGCTGGCCACCAAGACCTTCTTGCTGAGGTAGTGCCGCACGTCAGTTCTCCATCCGGGTGAGGACGGCGGACGCCAGGTCCGTCGTCGTGGCTGTGCCGCCGAGGTCGGGGGTGTGGTGCTCGGGGTGCTGCAACGCGGACGCGACGGCGTCCCGCACGTCGTGCGCTGCCTTTTCGTGGCCGAGGTCCTCCAGCAGGAGGGCGCCGGACAGCAGGCACGCCACGGGGTTCGCCAGTCCACGTCCGGCGATGTCGGGGGCCGAGCCGTGCACGGGTTCGTAGACCCCCGGGACGTCCGAGCCGGGCCGCACGTTGGCGCTCGGGGCCATCCCCATCCCGCCGGCCAGCACGGCCGCCAGGTCGGACAGGATGTCGCCGAACAGGTTGCCGGCCAGCAGGACGTCCAGGGACGTGGGTGCCTGGATCATCCGCGCGGCCATCGCGTCGACCAGGACCGTCTCCAGCTCGACGTCGGGGTGGCGCTCCCCCACCTCGCGGACGACCCGGTCCCACAACGGGTAGCCGTGCCGCATCGCGTTGGACTTCGTGACGAGGGCCAGGCGACCGGAGCGACGCTCGGCGAGGTCGAAGGCATGCTCGGCCGCGCGCTCGATGACCCGGCGCGAGTGCACGGCGACCTCGATGCCGAGGTCCTCGCCGGTGCCGGCGTGGGCCACACCCCCGGCCCCGATGTACTCCCCCTCGGTGTTCTCGCGGACGATGACCAGATCCACGCCGTCGGTGCCGCGCACCCTGGTGGGCACGCCCGGAAAGGCTCGCACCGGGCGGATGTTGACGGCGAGGTCGAGCTGCTGACGCAGGCCGATGATGAGCCCCCACACGAGCTCGTCGTCCGGGACGTCCGGCCGCCCGACGGCCCCGAAGAGCACGGCGTCGTGGGCGCGCGCCACCTCGGCGGCGTCGGCCGGCATCGCGGCCCCCTCCCGCAGGAACCGTTCACCGCCCCAGTCGAGCTCGGTCACCTGCAACCGGCTGCCTCGGGCGGCCAACGCCGCGGACAGCACCGGCACGGTGGCCGCGACGACCTCGGGGCCCACGCCGTCTCCCGGGATCACCGCGAGCCGCACCTCGGCTCCGGGCTGGCCCATGACCACCTCCCAAAAGAAGTCAACTGGTCGGACCAGTGGACTTTGCGACAATTGACGCTACCCTGACGAGTCGACCGGTTCTTGTCAAGAGATTCCGCCCGAGGGGTGGGACGGGACCGCGAAGGGAGTGTCCGTGTCTCCGGATCCAGCGCTGGCCACGATGTCGGCCGTCGAGATGAGGAAGGCCTTCGCCGCCGGCACCGTGTCACCCGTCGAGGTGCACGACGCCGTCCAGGACGTGATCGAGGCCAGGGAACCGGTCGTCAACGCGTTCTGGGTGCGCGATCCGGAGCAGTCCCGCGCCGCTGCCCGGGCGAGTGAGGCCCGCTGGCGCGGCGGTGAACCGCTCGGTCCGATCGACGGCGTGCCGGTCACGCTGAAGGAGAACGTCGCACGGGCCGGCGTCCCGATGCCCTCCGGCAACGCCGGTGTCGAGCCGGTGCTCCCCGAGCAGAACGCGCCGATCACCGCACGGGTGTCGGAGTCCGGGGGCGTCGTGCTCGGCTCGACGGTCATGCCCGACTGGGGGATGCTCTCGTCCGGGGTGTCCAGCTTGCACGGCGTCACCCGCAGCGCCTGGAACACCGCCTGGACCACGGGCGGCTCCAGCTCCGGAGCTGGAGCGGCGGCCACCGCCGGATACGGCCCCCTGCACGTGGGCACCGACATCGGCGGGTCGATCCGTTTGCCGGGCACCTGGCTGGGCCTGGCGACTCTCAAGCCCAGCGCCGGCCGGGTGCCGCTGGATGCGCCCTACCTCGGCCGCTGTGCCGGCCCCATCACGCGCACGGTCGCCGATGCCGCCCTGTTCATGCAGGTGTTGAGCCAGCCCGACGCACGCGACTGGACGAGCCTGCCGACAGCCGAGATCCCTTGGGACCACCTCGAACTGGACGTCCTAGGTCTTCGTGTCGGACTGCAGGTCGACGCGGGCTGCGGCGGTGAGGTCGAGCCCGAGGTCGTCGCGGCGGTGCGGCAAGCCGCCGCCGCGTTCGCCGATGCCGGCGCCGTCGTCGAGCCGCTCGAGCCCTTTCTCACCCCTGACCTGGTGGACGACCTCGACCTGTTCTGGCGGGTCCGGTCCTGGAACGACTACGCGGCGCTGACGCCGGAGCGGCAGGCGCGGGTCCTCCCCTACATCGCGTCCTGGTGCCGCGCGGGAGCCGACGCGAGCGGCCCACGGATCCTGGAGTGCTACCAGCAGATCATGCGGATGCAACAGCTCACCGTCGCCGCGACCGAGGTGTATGACGTGGTGCTCTCGCCGGTCGCGCCGGTCGCCGCCTTCGCGGCCGACCAGCCGATGCCCTACCCCGACAACGGCAAGGGGATGCGGCACATCGGCTTCACCGTCCCCTACAACATGTCGGGACAGCCCGCCGCGACCGTGAACTGCGGGTTCACGTCGGACGGCCGACCCATCGGGGTTCAGGTCGCCGGACGCCGTTTCGACGACCTGGGGGTGCTCCGCGCGGCGGCTTGGTACGAAGGACACCGACCGTCGCACGCGGTCCCCGCTTGGCCGGACGGCGTAGACCTGCACGCACCACAAGCGGGCTGACCGCAGTCGATTCAGAGGGGAAGAGGACATGGCGGAGGGCACGCGATTCGAACAGGTCCAACCGGTGCGGCTCTACCAGCGCATCGTGGAACAGATCGAGGACGCCCTCGCCCGGGGGGAACTCAAGCCGGGCCAGCGGCTCCCCAGCGAGCGGGAGCTGGTCACCCAGTTCGGCGCGAGCAGGTCCACCGTGCGCGAGGCCCTGCGCGTCCTGGAGAGCAATGGCGTCGTGCGCTCACGACCGGGCGACCGCAGCGGCCCGGAGATCCTGCCCTTCTCCGCCGACCGCCTGACCCAGCAGTTGACGCGTCTCACTCAGGTCGACGAGGTCGGGCTGGCCGAGCTCATCTCCTTCCGGATGATCCTGGACGGTTCCGCCAACATGTTGGCCGCCCGGCTCCGGACCGAGGACGAGCTGGCCGCGATGGAGGACACGATCGAGGCCATGCGCGCGGCGATCGACGAGGGCTACGAGCAGTTCAGCGAGGCGGACGTCGCCTTCCACGACGCGGTCGCCCTCGCCAGCCGCAACACGCTGATCCAGGTGAGCAACCAGGTCGTTCGTGGCGTCGTGCTGTCGCTGATCTCGGACAAGATCTCGAGAGCGCGCAACAGCAAGGCCCTGATGCGGCGATCCCTCGGGCACCACGAAGAGGTCTTGGAACAGATCCGGACCGGCGACGGCCCCGCCGCGGCCCGGATCTCGCGGCGGAACCTCTACGACTACTACTCCGGCTACCTCCCCAAGAACGAGCGCGCGCCGTTGGAAGCCCTACTCGTGGACGGGGGAACCGACCGCCCACATCGGTGAGCGACCGGGCCGGGGTCGCGCGTCAGGCCGCGCGACGGTGCCGCCGCAACCAGAGCAGCCCGAGCACGGGGAGGACGAGCGGCACGTAGCCGTAGCCGGCTCCGAAGTGCGACCAGACCGTCTTGTCGGGGAACGCGGCCTGGTCGAGGAAGGACCACAGGCCCACCAGGAGCACGCCGGCCAACTCGACCGAGCAGGCGACCGTGGCGACCCGGACCGAGGTGCGGCCGCCGCGCGCCAGTGCCACCGTCGCGACGAGGTAGATCACGGCGGCCAGGGCGGACAGCAGGTAGGAGACCGGCGCCCGGTCGAAGTACTCGCTGATCTGCAGGATGGACCGCCCGGTGGCGGCGAGGGCGAGCAAGGCGTACACCGCGACGAGGATCCGGCCCGGCCCGACGCCGGTCCGCCCTCGCACCTCCTCCCCTCCCCCGTCGGGCCGTGTCTCAGCCATGCGCGAGGGCCCAGATCTGCTCCAGCCGGCCGACGAGGATCCCGCAGACGAACGCTCCGACGATGATGACGCCCATCGCCCACTGGCTCTTCTCCTTGATGGCCAGGAAGACCACGAAGGGTGGGACAACCAGGGTGGTGAACAGGTAGGCGACGAACGTGGCCCCTTCGGAGCCGCCGACCTGACCGGCGTGCGCGAGTCCGACGACCAGCTGCACGAGCAGCGCCACCTCGAGCAGCCCGGCGATGGCCAACAGCCGGTCGTCGATCAGGCTCCGGCGCACCAGGTAGACGACCGCGGTGAGCGCCAGCACGGCGCAGAGCACCAGCACGATCACGGACAGGGGCCACAGCACCCCGGCAGCGTAACCACGCCGGATCGCTCGGGACCGGGCAGGTCAGCGCTCGTCCTCGTCACGTCGGGAGACCCACGGCCGGTTCGCGACGATGACGGCGGCGGGAGGCAGGACCGCCGCCACCGCACTCATCACGATGGCGGCGGTCACCGACCAGATCCGGACCACGAACCAGCCGAGCACCACGAGGGCGAGGCACGTCCCCATCAGCCAGAAGTATCGGCGCTCGTTGGCCTTCACGCCTCCCGTTGTACCCCTTGCCGTCCGGTTCGACGCAGGGGCTTGCTCAGCAGTCCGTGACCGTCTGCGCGTCGGTGATGCCGTACTCCGCACGCTCGTCGAGCAGCAGCGGGATGAGGCCACGGCCCGGCTGCGCCATGGTCACGTAG
>CAYRLV010000072.1:0-13310 GCA_964425155.1 uncultured Ornithinicoccus sp.
GGTGTTGCGGGTGTGCCTGCTGCTCCGGTGTGTATGCCGGGTCCGTCGGCTCGGGCGCGACCGGTCGGGACGCCTCGTCCCACGGCATCGTCGGGCTGAGCCGCGTGCCGTCGTCGAGGGTGGGTCGCACCCGCAAGGGCTCTGCGCCCTGCCGTCCGGCGGTCGACGCCGCGGCGGACGCCTCCCCGGTGGGCACTGTGGTCGCCGTCCCTTGCCCGCTCCCGGAGGGAGTGGTCGCCAGGATCGCGCGCTCGCGCTCGACCAGCTCGCGGGTCGCGGGTGCCACCTCGTCCACGAACCGGCGGATGTCATCGGGGTCGTCGCTGCCGAGGACGAACGCACTGAGTCCTTCGTCGAGGGCGAGCCCGGCGAGCTGCTCCGCCCAGTCGCGCGGAGTGCCCTGGAGCAACCCGGCGCCGGTGCCGAAGCGACCGAACACGTTGAGCATCCGGCGAATGGCCTCAGGCCCGCGCCCGGCCCCGACCGCCGCCTCGTCGATGACGGCGTTCATGTCGGCCAGCTCGGAGGGGTCGGCGTAGCCCAGGCTCGGAATCCACGCATCGGCCAACCGGCCGGTGACGCGCAGCATGCGCGGTTTGTAGGCACCGAGCCAGATCGGGACCTCGCGGGTCGGCGACGGGCCGGCGTGCAGACCCTTGGCGGTGTGGTGCTCGCCGGCGACGTTGACCGATCCCGCCCCCCACACCCCGCGGATCACCGCGATGGCTTCGACCAGGGCGTCGACGGACTCCCGCGGCGACAATCGCTCTCCCCCGGCAGCCACGATGGCATCCCAGAATGCTCCGGCGCCGAGACCGAGCTCGGCGCGTCCCGCGCTCAGCCGGTCGAGCGTCGCGACCGACTTCGCGAGGACGACCGGCTGCCGCAGCGGGAGATTGGCAACATTGAGGGCCAGCCGGACGGCACTGGTCTGGGCCGCGATCACCGACAGCAGGGTCCACGCGTCGAGGTGTCTGGCCTGGTACGGGTGGTCCTGCAGCGTGACGAGGTCGAGCCCGCGCACGTCGGCGAGCTGGGCCAGCTCCAGGGTCCGCTCGGCACGTGCCGCCTCCGGGCTCAGGAAGACTCCGAACACCAACTCGTGCCCGTAGTCGGTCATCGATCCGTCCTCTCCGCACGTTGATTCGCTGCCCGAGGGGCGCACCAGCGCTTGCGGATGCTCGACCCGACCGCACCAGCCCGGCCGAATCGTGCCGCCGCGCAAAGCACGGAACCTTCCTCCTCCTGTCCAGGGCGGACTATGGAAGGATACCGGCGTGGTTTGTCCTCCGGACAAGCAGACCCCGGCGCGCCGGCCCCCCCTCCCTTGCCGACGCGCTGATTCCGTTGGCCTCGCTGGCGGCACTGATCGCGGGATCGCTCGCCCTGTTCGGCATGGACGCCCTCGACGGACCTATTCAGGTGGCCCTCGTCCTGTGCTGCGCCATCGTCACGCTCATCGTGCTGAGGAACGGCCACTCGTGGGAGCGGGTGCAGGAGGCGGGAGAGAACGCGCTGTCGTCGGTCACCGGGGCAACCTTCATCCTGCTGGCAGTCGGCGCCCTGATCGGCACCTGGAACCTGTCCGGCACCATCCCCACGTTGGTCGACTACGGGATCCGCGCCCTCTCGCCCGGCTGGTTCTATGCCGCCGCCGCGATCATCTGCGGCGTGATCGCCCTGAGCATCGGCAGCTCCTGGACGACCGCGGCCACCATCGGGGTCGGCCTCGTCGGAGTCGCCACGATGCTCGACGTCTCGACGGCGATCACCGCCGGCGCCGTCATCTCGGGGGCCTAGCTGGGCGACAAGACCTCCCCGCTGTCGGAGACGACGATCCTCACCGCGCAGATGGTCGAAGTCGACGTCCATGAGCACATCAAGCGCCAGATCTGGACGTCCGTGCCAGCCTTTCTCATCGCCCTCGTGGTGTTCGTCGGCCTCAGCCTCGCCCACACGCCCGCACCGGGCACCGGGCAGGCGATCCAGACCGACCTCAACGCTCTGGAGGACTACTTCTGGATCAACCCGGTCAACCTCCTCCCGCTGGTCCTGCTGGCCGTCCTGTCCATCCGGAAGGCGCCCGCCTGGCTTGCCCTGATGGCGTCGGCCCTGTTCGCCGGGCTGCTGGCGCCGTTCACCCAGCCCGCCCTCGTGGCCGACTTCATCAGTGGAAACGGCAATGTCGTGGTCGAGTCGCTCAAGGCGGTCTGGCAGTCGATGGGCAGCGGCTTCGAGATCTCGAGCGGAGTCGCCGACGTCGACCGGCTCGTCTCGCGCGGTGGCATGGCCAGCATGCTGTTCACCCTTTGGCTGATCTACGCAGCAGTCACGTTCGGGACGCTGCTCGAGAAGTTCGGGCTCATCGCCCGGCTCATCGACCCCCTGATCGCCTCGGCGCGGAGCACGGGCCGGCTGTTCCCCACGGTGTTCGGTTGCGGCTTCGGCCTCAACATCGTGGCAGGTGACCAGTACATCGCGTTGGTGCTGCCCTCCCGGATCTTCAAGAGGGAGTTCACCCGCCGGGGGCTGGCGTCGACCAACTTGTCCCGGTTGGCTGCCGACAGCGGCACCGTCACCTCGCCCCTCGTGCCGTGGAACTCCTGCGGGGCGTTCATGGCCGCCACCCTCGGTGTCGCGACGCTGCGCTACCTGCCCTTTGCCGTGTTCTGCCTCGCCAGTCCCGCGCTGAGCGTGCTCTACGGCGCCACCGGTTTCAAGATCGAGAAGACCCCGCCCGCCCCAGAAGGAGATCACTGATGACCCACGTGGAAGCGCAACCCGGCGTCGCCCACGAGGAGGCGTCGAGCCCGAAGAAGATGTCGCTGCCGACCCTCACCGGAATGGTGGTCGGCAGCATGGTCGGCGCCGGCGTCTTCTCGTTACCGGCCAGGTTCGGCGTCGCGACCGGCATCCTCGGGTCGCTCATCGGCTGGGCGGTGGCCGGCATCGGCATGTTGATGCTCGCGTTCGTCTTCCAGAACCTCGCCATTCGCAAGCCCGAGCTCAATGCCGGCGTCTACATCTACGCGAAGGCGGGATTCGGCGACTACGCAGGCTTCAACTCGGCCATCGGCTTCTGGGCCAGCGCGGTCGCCGGCAACACCTTCTACTGGGTCTTCATCTCAGCCACCCTCGGGGCGTTCTACGGCGGATTCGGCGACGGAGACACCGTCCTCGCCGTCGCCGTGTCCAGCGTCGCCATCTGGGTGTTCCACTACCTCATCGCCCGCGGAGTGCGGGACGCGGCGATCATCAACCGGATCGTCACCGTCCTCAAGATCATCCCCATCCTGGTGTTCATCGTCGTCCTGCTGGTCTCCCTCGAGGCCGGCGTGTTCTCGGAGAACTGGCTGGCCTACGGCTACGGCGACCTGGGCAGCATCGGCGACCAGGTCCGCAACACGATGATCATCACCACCTTCGTGTTCCTCGGCATCGAGGGCGCGAGCGTGTACTCCCGCTACGCGAAGAAGCGGGAGGACGTCGGCAAGGCGACGGTCCTGGGTTTCCTCAGCGTGTTGGCGATGTTCGCGTTGGTCACCCTCTCCAGCTACTCGGTGATGGCGCAGCCCGACATCGCCGGCACCCGCCAGCCCTCCATGGTGGGTCTGTTCCAGCACGTTGTCGGCGACTGGGGCGAGGTGTTCATCAGCGTGGGCGTCATCGTCTCGGTGTTGGGCGCCTACCTCGCTTGGACCCTGATGGCCGCCGAGGTGATGTACGTCCCGGCCCGCAGCGAGGACTTCCCCAAGTTCCTGGGGCGGGAGAACGACAAGGGCACCCCGATCACGGCCCTCGTCGTCAGTTCGATGGCCGTTCAGGGCCTGCTGGCGCTCACGCTGGTCGTCAACGACGCGCTGAACTTCATGCTCGACCTGTGCACGAGCCTGGCGCTCGTTCCCTACTTCCTCGCCGCGGCCTACGCGCTCAAACTGGGGCTCACCGGAGAGTCGTATGAGGGCGTGCCCCACCGGATCCGCCAGAAGGAGACCGTCTTCGCCGGCGTCGCGACCGCCTACACCCTCTTCCTGTTCGACGCCGCAGGGCTGAAGTTCGTGCTCCTGGCGGCGGTGATCCTGGCGCCCATGACCATCCTCTACGTCAAGGCACGCAGCGAGCGCGGCCGTCGGCTGTTCACCCCGACGGAGGTCGTCCTGCTGGTGGCGATCCTCGCGGCCGCCGTGACCGGCGTCGTCATGCTCCTCACCGGAACCATCACCATTTGATCCCCCCGCCTCCCGCTCCCGTCAACGTATCCCACGACGAAAGGCCCGCACTCATGAGCGAGAACCCCTCCACCACCTACGGCGTCCACTCGGAGGTCGGCACGCTGCGCAAGGTCCTGGTGTGCGCACCCGGACTCGCTCACCGGAGGCTGACGCCGACCAACAACGACGACCTGCTCTTCGACGACGTCCTCTGGGTCGAGAATGCCCAGCGGGACCACGCCGACTTCGTCAACAAGCTGACCAACCGGGGCGTCGAGGTCGTCGAGCTGCACGACCTGCTCACCCAGACGTTGGACCAGCCCGGTGCCCGGGACTGGGTCCTCGACCGCAAGATCATCGCCAACGAGGTGGGCCTGGGCCTGCTGGACGGCACGCGGGGCTACCTCGAGTCGCTCGAGTCACGCCAGCTCGCGGAGTACCTCATCGGCGGCCTCGCCACCGACGACCTGCCCGAGGACTACCGCACCCCGTACCTCGCGCTCGCGCGGGAGGCTCTCGGTGGACGCGAGTACCTGATGCGGCCGCTCCCGAACACCCTCTACACCCGCGACACGACCTGCTGGCTCTACGGCGGCGTCACCCTCAACCCGCTGTACTGGCCGGCGCGGCACGACGAGACGCTGCTCTACAAGGCGATCTACACGTTCCACCCGGACTTCAAGGAATCGACCGTGTGGTGGGGCGACCCGGAGCAGGACTGGGGGCAGGCGACGTTCGAGGGCGGCGACGTGATGCCGATCGGCAACGGCATCGTGCTGGTCGGGATGAGTGAGCGCTCGTCGCGGCAGGCGATCACGCAGGTGGCCGCTGCCCTCTTCGACCAGGGTGCGGCCGAGCGGGTCATCGTGGGCGGCATGCCGAAGCTGCGCTCCGCCATGCACCTCGACACGGTCTTCACCTTCGTGGACCGCGACGTCGTCACCTACTACCCGTCCATCGTGGACGGGATCCACACCTTCTCGCTGCGACCCGCGGACGGGGGTGGGGTGGACATCACGGACGAGGGGGACCAGCGCTTCCTCGACGTCGTGGCCGGCTCGCTCGGCCTGGGCACGTTCCGCGAGGTGCCGACCGGCGGAGACGTCTACCAGTCCGAGCGCCAGCAGTGGGACAGCGGCAACAACGCCGTCGCGATCGAGCCCGGGGTGGTCGTCACCTACGACCGCAACACCCTCACCAACTCGCTGCTGCGCAAGGCGGGGATCGAGGTCGTCACGATCGTCGGCGCCGAACTCGGCCGCGGCCGGGGCGGCGGGCACTGCATGACCTGTCCGATCATCCGGGACGCCGTGGACTACTGAGCCGGCGGACTCCCGCACGGTGGGTCTGGGCCGCAGCCAGGATCTGCTCGACCGACCACTGGTCGTCGACGTGCGCCCCGTAGTGGGAAGCGACCACGGTGCCCGTGTCGTCGATGAGGAAGTCGGCCGGCAAGCCGAGGCTGGCACCGTCGCTGGACAGGGGTAGCGGTTGGCCCCGCCGCACGGCGCGCCAACTGCTCGCCAGCACGCCGCGCCCGATGGCGGGCCAGCCGCGCGGGTCCAGGAGGGCCCGGGGCGAGGTCTCGACCCCGAAGGCACGGTAGAGCCGGCGCCTCGGGTCGGCCAGCACGGCGAAGGGCAGGTCCACGACGTGGGGCAGGAGGGCCTCCCGGCTCGAGACGAAGAGCGCGACCTCCTGGATGCCGGCAGCGGCGATCTCGTCGTGCCGCCGCGCCACCGAGCGCAGGTGCAGGTTGCAGACCGGGCAGCCGGCGAACCGGCGGAACTGGAGATGGGTCAGCCGGTCCGGGTCCGGCACCGATACGGTGGGCCCGGTGACGCTGGCACCGGACACGCGCGGGGCCGCGGCTCCCGGCGCGAGCCGTCCGGACGGTGCCCGGGCGGGCTCGCGGAGCGGGGCTGACGGCGTGGTGGATCGGGGCATCGGCGACCTCCGTGCTCGTGTGGGTCAGCGACCGTCGCCGACCCACTCCGAGTCTTGGACATCGGTGCGCCGACGTCGTCCCGCGTGAGGACCGTCCGGGGAGCGGCACGGTGGTGGTACCGCACCGGGTGACGTACCCCCGGGGGCGCAGTCACGCCATACCTCGCCACGGACGGGAGGCGGGCGGCCTTCAGCCGCCTGTCGACGGCCCTGCCGCGCGGCTCTGCTCACCGCCGGGGTCGGCCGGCCCCTCCTCCCGCAGGCGCGGCTCGGTGCGGTTCTCGGGGCGCAGGCCGTACTTGTCCCGGTAGAAGGCGCGGATCCGTTCCATGTCGGCGTGGATGTCTCCGGTCGGGTGGAAGGTCGGCCCGAAGCCGAACGACCGCGTGGGGCCGTCGACGAAACCCATCGTGACGGGCAGGCCACTCTGCTGGGCGATCCGGTAGAAGCCGGACTTCCAGTACTCCGCCTTGCCCCGCGTGCCCTCCGCAGCGAGCACGAGCAGGAAGCGCTCGTCCTCGCGCTTCGCCTCCTCGACGAGGCGGCGCACGATCCCTCCCGGATTGCGCCGGTCCAGCGGGATGGCGCCGGTGGCGCGCAGGATCGGGCCTGCCGGGCCGCGGAACAGCTCTTGCTTGACCAGGACGTTGAACTCGGCGTCGCCCGACCACATCATCAGCAGCGTCGCGACCCAGTCCCAATTGGACGTGTGGGGGCCGCCCACGATGATGGCCGAGTGCTCCGGCACCTCGCCGACCGGATGCCAGCGCGCGGCACGCATGATGCCGCGGGCCAGCGCGCGACGGAACCTCATCGACCACTCCCTCGGTTGAGCCTGGCCGCGCCGCTGGGCGCGCACGCGGATGCACCGGTGACCCCGCGAGCCGCCCACCGTGCGGTGCCGATGCTCCCACAGCCGGAGTGGACTCGGTGCCGACGGGCCCGATCGGGTCACTGGGTGAGACGACCCGGCCACGACACCTTCCCACGACGGCCGGCGGAGGGCATGATGCCTCCAACCAGAAGGTTCGGTGACGCCCCCGCGGAGGCCCGCATGAACGTCTTTCGGATCAAGTCGGTCGAGCAGTCGGTGCGGGACACCGAGGCGCCCGAGCACCGGCTCAAGAAGGAACTCAGCGCCTGGGACCTCACCTTCTTCGGCGTGGGCGTGATCATCGGGACGGGCATCTTCGTCCTCACCGGCCAGGAGGCGAACCTCAATGCCGGCCCGGCGATCGTGATCTCCTTCGTGCTGGCCGGCGTGACCTGTGGGCTCGCCGCGTTGTGCTACGCCGAGTTCGCCTCGACGGTGCCGGTGGCGGGGAGCGCCTACACCTTCTCCTACGCGACCATGGGCGAGCTCATCGCGTGGATCATCGGCTGGGACCTGGTCCTCGAGATCGCGCTCGGCGCGGCCGTCGTCGCCCGCGGCTGGTCCGCCTACTTCCACGACCTGCTCGGCCTGCCGTCCTGGCTCGCGGGTGACGACGCGCGCCCGGACCTGGCCGCCATCCTCATCGTGGCGGCGCTGACCGCGCTCGCCATCGCCGGGACGAAGCTGTCCGGCCGGTTCACCGGCGTGCTCGTCGTCATCAAGGTGGCGGTCTGCGTGTTCGTCGTCGCCGCCGGGCTGTTCTTCATCAAGGCCAGCAACTACTCGCCGTTCCTGCCGCCCAGCCAGCCCAGCACCACCAGCGCACCCGAGTCGGACCAGCCGTTGATCCAGGCCGTCTTCGGCATGACCCCCAGCCACTTCGGCGTGTTCGGTGTCATCGCCGCCGCGTCGGTCGTGTTCTTCGCCTACATCGGGTTCGACATCGTCGCGACCACCGCGGAGGAGACCCGCAACCCGCAGCGTGACGTGCCGCGCGGGATCATCGGATCGCTGGCGATCTGCACGCTGCTCTACATGGCGGTGTCCTTCGTCATCACCGGCATGCTCAAGTACAGCGACCCGCGACTGGCGACGAGCGCGCCGCTGTCCGAGGCGTTCAAGGCCAACGGCGTGACCTGGGCGAGCAAGGTGATCTCGCTCGGCGCCGTCTGCGGCCTGACCACGGTGATCCTGGTGCTGCTGCTCGGCCAGAGCCGGGTGCTCTACGCCATGTGCCGGGACGGGCTGCTGCCCGAACGCCTCGCCACGGTGCACCCCCGGTTCGGCACGCCCCACCTGATCACCTTGACCACCGGGGCCTTCGTGGCGGTGCTGGCCGGCTTCGTCCCGTTGTCCGAGCTGTCCAAGCTGGTGAGCATCGGCACGCTGTTCGCCTTCGTACTGGTCTCGATCGGCGTCATCGTCCTCCGCAAGAGCCGACCGGACCTGCGCCGCGCGTTCCGTGTCCCGGGCGTGCCCTGGGTCCCGATCCTCTCCGTCCTGGCGTGCGTGTGGCTGATGCTGAACCTGTCGCTGGCCACCTGGGGTCGGTTCCTGATCTGGTTGGCGGCCGGCTTCCTCATCTACTTCCTGTATGGCGTCCGCCACAGCCGCGTGGGACGCGCCGGCCGCGCTGACCTCACCGACGGCCGGGTCCCGGAACGGTTGGACGAGTAGGCTGCTCGACCGGT
The DNA here is from genome assembly GCA_964425155.1 of uncultured Ornithinicoccus sp. Classification (GTDB taxonomy): domain Bacteria; phylum Actinomycetota; class Actinomycetes; order Actinomycetales; family Dermatophilaceae; genus Segeticoccus. The sequence continues at coordinate 8,724 of CAYRLV010000072.1, forward strand.
CCACCGACACGGGTGAGCGGTCGCCGGGGTGGAGGGACCGGCATACCGACCCCGAGGGCTAGAGTGCGCGCGTGACCGTGCTCTTTCGTCACCCGCGCATCTGGACGGGCGACACCGCTGCACCGTGGGCGACCGGGCTGCTCGTCGCCGACGAGGAGATCCTGGCCGTCGGGTCCGCGGAGGCCCTGAGGGAACGCGGACCGGGGCGGATCGTCGACCTACCAGGGGCGCTCGTCATCCCCGGTCTGCATGACGCCCACCTGCACTCCGCGAGCTTGGCACGTGGTCTGGCCGGACTCGAGTTGCGTGCCGCCTCATCGCTGGGCGAGGCGCTCGCCCTCGTCCGCCAGCGGATCGTGGACGAGCCGTCGGAGGAGTGGCTGTTCGGCAGCGGCTGGAACAGCAACGCGTGGGAGGGCGCGCCCGCCTTCGACCGGCACACCCTCGACGCGGTGACCGGCAGCAGACCGACGGTGCTGTCGAGCCTGGACGGCCACACCGTGTGGGCCAACTCGACCGCTTTGCACGCCGCGGGGATCACCAGGGGCACCCCGGATCCGGCCGGCGGGAGGATCGAACGCGACGAGACCGGCGAGCCCACCGGCATCCTGCGGGAGCAGGCGGCGCAGGTGTTCCAGGACGTGCAGGCGGGTCCTGCCGGTGGAGCGCTCGAGCCGATGCTGCAGCGCTGTCAGCGGGTGCTGCTGTCGGTGGGAGTCACCAGCATCACGGACTTCGACGGGGAGGACGCGCGCACGGCCTACCGGACCCTGCACCAGTCCGGGCGGTTGGACCTGCGGATCACCAAATCCGTGCCCGCGCTCGCCCTCGACCAGGCGATCGCGGAGGGGCGCGCGACCGGTCAGGGCGACGACTGGCTGCGGGAGGGCCCGGTCAAGCTGTTCAGCGACGGCGCGCTCGGGCAGCACACCAGCCACATGAGCCGCGACTTCCACGGGGACGCGGGCAACCGTGGGATGGCCCGGCTGGGCACCGAGGAGGTCGCCGAGCTGACGCGCAAGGCGCTGCGTGCCGGCATCGCGGTGGCCACGCACGCGATCGGCGACCAGGCCAATGCCGTGGTGCTGGACGGCTACGAGAAGGTGCTGTCCGAGACCTCGACACGACGGCGGCTGCGGATCGAGCACGCCCAGCACCTGCGCCCGTCGGACGTCACGCGATTGGCCCGGCTCGGGGTGGTCGCGTCGATGCAACCGGCGCACTGCACCAGCGACATCGACCTGGTGGAGGACCTGCTCGCCGGACAGGACCTGGTGTCCTACGGATGGCGGTCCCTGCTGGATGCCGGGGCCGTGCTGGCGCTCGGCTCTGACTCGCCGTTCGGCCCGGATTCGCCGGTCGCCGAGCCGAGTCCGATGTTCGCCCTGTATGCCGCGGTCACCCGCACCCGGCCGGACGGCACTCCAGCCGGTGGCTGGCACCCGCAGGAACGGCTGACGATGGCGGAGGCGCTGCGCGCGCACACGTTCGGTTCGGCATGGGGCGACGGTGCCGAGCACCGCAAGGGCACGCTGGCGAGCGGCAGGCTCGCGGACTTCGTCGCGCTGGACACCGACCTCCTCGACGAACAGGTGATCGCGCACGAGCCCGAGCGGATCCACCACGCCCGCCCGCTGGCCACCGTCGTCGGCGGCCGGGTCCGTTGGCAAACCGGCTAAGCGGACCGTTCGAGCGCGAGCATCGCCGACGCGACCGGATCCGTATCCGCCACAGGGATCGTCGTCGACGCCTGGTCGAGGACGAGGAGCCGCGCACCGGGGATCTCGCGCGCGAGCGCGACACCGTTGCCGACCGGGAAGAACGGGTCGCGACGGCCGTGCACCACGAGCGCTGGCATCGCCACGTCGCCCAGGCGCTCACGCCAGCGCGGCGAGCAGTCGAGCCGGGCGAACACCGCACCCCACTGGTTGGCGAGCTGCACCGCGGGCACGGTGCTCGGGGTGCGGTCCCACGTGCGCAGGGCGGCCGCACGGGCGGCCTCCGGTTCGTCACCGAGGATCTCCGCACCGTCCGCGGCGAACTCCGCCACCGCGTCGCGGTCGGCCCAGTCGGGCATCGGCCGCGAGAAGAGGCGGCTCATCGCCGCCGCCTCGTGGTCGGGCAGGTCCGCGTCGACGGGTCCGGGGGCGACAGGTCTCGTCCCGACGAGGGTCAGCGCCGAGAAGGCCTGGGGGTGGTCGAGAGCGGCGACCTGGGCGACCATGCCGCCGACGCCGATGCCGGCCAGGTGGGCGGGCCGGCGGTCGAGCCGGTGGGCGAGCGCCGCCGCGTCGGCGGCGAGGTCGCGCAGCGTGTAGGACGGCGCTTCCGGGTCGACGGTGGTCGAGGCGCCCGCGTCGCGCAGGTCGTAGCGCACGACGTGGCGGCCACCCCGCGCGAGCGCCTCACAGAGCGGGTCGGGCCAGGAGAGCATGGTGGTGGCGCCGACGCACAGGACGAGCGGTGCCGCCGCGTCGCCGAAGTGCTCGATGGCGAGGGTGACGCCGTTCGCCTCCACCGTGGTCGTGCGGTCGTCGTGCCCGTCATCGCCGGGGCGGCGGGAACGGTCGGATGAGTGATGGGTCAGGGGCACACTCCACCTCCAGGCGGTGTCGACGGGCCGAGGGGTTCCTCATGGTGGACAAGGGCCTGGGCACAAACTCATCGCCACCGGGCCTCCCCGGCTGCGGTGTCGGTTACCGAGTTCCGGGGCTCAGCCTGAGTCCGTGGCAGCGGCGACCGGACCACCCGAGGTCCACCGCCGCAGCGCCGCCTCCACCCCGAGCTGGAAGCGGGTGTCCACGCCGGCGAGGTCCATCAGGTGGCGGACCCGCCGCTGGACGCTGCGCATCGACAGGCCGAGCTGCGCTCCGATCGCGTGGTCGGTCAGGCCGGCCCGGAGCAGGGAGACGATCCGGGTGTCGACACCGGACAGCTGCTCCGGCCCACTCGTCGAGACGCCGTCGTCGCCCTGCACCATCGGCGCAGCCTGCTGCCACACGGATTCGAAGAGCGCGAGGACGCCATCCAGCAACCCGCTCTGGCGCACGATCAGCGCACCCACAGACCGGTCTCCCTCGGTGGACGTCGGGACGAACGCCAGCTCCCGATCGACCAGCAGCAGGCGCGTGGGCAACCGGCTGGCCACCCGGATCTGCTCGCCGTGCTCGAGCGCCTCCATCGCCGACTCGAAGAACCCCTCCATCTGGGCGACCTCGCGCTCCACGACCACCCGGTAGCTCACGCCTCGATCGATCGCGCGCCCCTCCTCGATGTTCTCCTCTCGTGAGACGGCCAGCGTGCCGGTGCGCACGAACGCCAGCACCTCCTCCTTGGCGCCCATCTGCAACTGGCTGAACCGCTGCCGGACCGCATCCACACCGAGGACGACGTCGACGACGTCCACGGCTGTCCGGACGGCAGCACCGGCCCGATAGAGCTCGGTCAGCGCCTCCAGCTCCAGCTCGGCCTGGCGCAACTCGTCCTGCCGCCGCACCATGAGCGCTCCGAGCGCGATCGACGGGGGAGACGCGATGAATCGTTCTGCGCCAGAGCCGGATCGGGCGATCAGGCCCTTGCTCTCCAGGCTGGTCAGGAGGTGTGCGGCGCGCGGCACCTCGACATCGACCAGGTCGGCGACCTCCGCCGGGCTGGCGGACGACATGCCGACGAGGGCTCGGTAGAGCGCGGCCTCCGTCTCGTCGAGTCCCAGCACGTCGAGCACTCTGCCTCCTCGAGTCCGACCACCGACAGCCTGCCGCGCTGGCGAGAACGCGTCAGGGCACAAACACGACATTCCGCCGGACCACTTTACGTGGCACGTTCTACGGGACCACCCTCTCCCTCACGAAGGCTGAGACATGCATCCCACTCACCACCGGTTGCGTCGCCTGACGGTGGCAGCAGCCGGCTTCGCCATCGCGACAGCCGGACTCACCCTGGCGCCGGCGGCGACCGCGACCAAGGCACCGCCGGGCTCGGGGACCTTCGGCCCCACCGGGCACACCGCGACGCCAGCCAGCAACAAGCACACGGTCACGCTGATCACCGGCGACGTCGTCACGGTCACCGACGTCGGCGGGGGACGGTCGACCATCGAGGTCGAGCCCGCCGACCCGAAGGGCAGCGGCGTCCGGGTCGTGACCGAGGGCAAGGACACCTACGTCCTGCCGACCAGCGCGATGCCCTACCTGGCGGCGGATCGGTTGGACCGGGACCTGTTCAACGTCACCCAGCTCATCGCGGACGGCTACGACGACGCCCACCGCTCGACCACTCCCCTGATCGTGCAGTACGCGCCCTCGAAGGCCCGCTCCGGGTCCGCGCCGGCGCCTCGAGGATCCAGCCGCACCCGCGTGCTCGAGAGCATCGACGGCGCGGCACTCACCGCCAAGAAGCCGCAGGCGAACGTCTTCTGGCAGAGCGTCACCCAGCAACTCGGCCGCTCGTCCGGAAAGGCTCGGCTCGCCGGCGGGATCACCAAGATCTGGCTGGACGGCAAGGTCAAGGCCAACCTCGACCAGAGCGTGCCCCAGGTGCACGCACCCGAGGCCTGGGCAGCCGGCTTCCAAGGTGAGGGCACGACCG
>CAYRLV010000073.1:0-13228 GCA_964425155.1 uncultured Ornithinicoccus sp.
CGATCTCGATCGCGCGCGGGCGGTTGGGGTCGCGGCGCAGGTAGCCCTTGCGCTCGAGCATGTGCAGCTGGTGGGCGACGCTGCTCGGGCTGGTCAGGCCGACCTGCTCGCCGATCTCGCGCATGCTCGGCGGGTAGCCGCGGCGGTCGACCGAGTTGCGGATGACCTCGAGGACCCGGCGCTGTCGCGTCGTCAGGTCGTCCCCCTTGTCGCGATCGGGCAGCTGGTGGATCTCGGCCATCGGGTGCATCCCTTTCAGTGAGCAGTGGGCGGGGCGGGTCGCCGTCGCGTGGCTGTGCATCGGTGCAGGTCAGAGGGCGTATGGCGACCGCCACCGGCCCGCGCGCGACGAGCCTTGTCGGTGCTGCCTGCTTCCCTGTGAGCCATGACCACATCGTACGCAGGTGCGAGGCTCGAACCAAACGTCTGTTCGAGGCGTGTCTCGACTTTCTCGAACAGGTGTGTTACACATCGTACAGGCGTGCTATCGCACGCGCGTTCGGTTTCCGAGCGTGTCGACCGTCTGGAGGACAGCATGAGCGCAGCAGCGACCTGGGACTACCTGGAGCCGGTGCCCTGCCCGGCGCGGGACGTTCCCGCGTCCGGCCGACGTGCGCACCTCCGCCTCGTTCCCACCGGACCGGACGTGGCGGCGCCGCGCCGGCACAGCCGGATCACCCGCCGGGGCCGGCTGGCGGTCACCCTGCTGGTGACCGTCGCGGTCGTGGTGCTGGCGACCAGCCTCACCTCGGCCGTGGCCGCGCCGACGGGGGTCGGCCAGCCCGCGGTGACCGTGCGATCGGGGCAGACCCTCTCCGAGATCGCCGCGGCGCAGCTGCCGCAATTGCCGGTGCGACAGGGCGTGGTCCAGCTCCAGCTGGCCAACGACCTCACCTCGCTGCACGTGCACGCCGGTCAGGTCCTGGTGATCCCGACGCCCTGAGCGAGGGCACGCCTTGAGCGAGGGCACGCCGGTGGCCGAGGGAGCACGCCGGTGGCCGACGCCGCGCCCCTCGGGGGAGCGCGCCGCCGGCCCTGACGTCCCCTGCTCGGCGGACCGAGCGACCCTGCCCGTGGGTCAGCCTCCGGGCAGGTTGTAGCCGGACACGATGTTGAGCGTCGTGGCGAAGGTGAGGTACATCAGCCAGACGCCGGTGCACAGGTGCGCGAGCCCCAGGATGCGTCCCGCGACGGCGATGCCGGCACTGGCGAAGAAGTCGGCGACGTAGATCCAGGTCAGCCCGGCGAACAGCAGGCCGACCGGCCAGCCGCCACCGGCGAAGAACGTCACCATGCCGAGGATCGAGATGATCGTGTAGGCGACGGACATCCCGACGTTCGTCTTCGGGTCGTTGCCCTGCATCCGGTTGAGCCCGAGGGCGAACCAGTGAATGCCGTACGCCGAGAACGCGAGTGCGGCCATGTAGAGCAAGGGATCCTTGAACACCTGGAACCAGGTCATGCCGACGAACAGGATGACGCCGGTGACGAACTGGCAGAAGCCCGGGAGCCAGACGCCCCACCAGCCCGTCGCCCGATCCGCTTCGGGGCTTCGTGCGGGGTAGTGGAACAGTTCCTGGGGTCCCCAGATGAGGTAGCCGGTGCCCAGGCCGAAGAAGCCGAGGGTCACCGGGGCGAACGCCGAGGTATGGAAGAGCTCTTGAGCGGCAAGAGCCGCGTGGAACATGGGGTCCTCCTCGGACGAAGTGGTTGAAGCGTTGACTTCATACCCCGTCCGGGCTCTCCTCAACCGTCCCGGCGACCCGGCCCCGTGGCGGGTCGTCGCGGGCCGACCGGGTGCCTACTCGGAGAGCGGACCGCGCAGCTGCTCCCAGTAACTGCCGACCTGCTCCATCGGGAGGAAGTAGCCGCTGCGATGGGCGTCGATCATGAGCGCCTGGACCCCGGCCGCCACATAGGTGGGTGCGCTGCGCACCAGGTCGACCGGCAACGTCGGAGCCCCCTCGAAGGGGTCGTCCGACCCGAGGATCTGTTGGTCGATGGCGAAGCGGCGGGCGCGCTGCCGGGTGCTGAAGACGAACAGCGTGTTGACACCTTCGATCTGCCCCGCGGCGGGCGCCCAGCCGCCCTCTGCGGTCTCGACCGGCACGCACCACCAGCGGTCGAGACCGAAGGTCTCGCGCCAGAGCGCGTCCTGGTCGGCCTGCTTGCCGGTGCGTCGTGCGGTGTCGGCAAGGCGGTCGAGGTTCTTGACCTGGTCGATCTCCTCCTCGGAGGAGCGGTGCGTCGGGTCGTGCGGGCCGCTGTCGGAGCTCATGCCCCCATCGCACCACACCCGCTCGGTCCGTGGGGGACGAGGCGCGACTGGAGGTGACCGGTCGCCATACGGCTGGGTTGGATTGACTCACAACTGAATCCGAAATGTTACCGAACGGCCTGTCGGGCGTCCGCGTGATTTTCCACGGAGGGGATTGACGGGGCCGCTAGTGTCACAAACACCGAGAGAGGTGTGCCATGCCAGGTTCCAACCACCCGTGGAGTCGTCGAGAGTTTCTTGAAGTCAGCGGAGTCGCCGCCGCCGTGGCCGCTCTGGCCGGTTGTGCCAGCGAGCCCGAAGGGTCCGGCGCTCCCACCGGAGGCCCGACCGGTGCGGCCCCCGCGCCGTCGCCCGCATCCTCGCCGAGTTTCACCGAACCGTCGGAGAAGCTGTCCGGCAAGCTCACCATCCTGCTGTGGAGCCACTTCGTGCCCAGCGCCGACACGTGGTTCGACAAGTTCGCGAAGGACTGGGGCAAGAAGGTCGGCGTCGACGTGCGCGTCGACCACATCAGCGTCGCCGACGTGCCCGCGCAGATCGCCTCCGAGCTGCAGGCCGGGCAGGGTCACGACCTGATGCAGTACATCGCGACCCTGTCGCAGTTCGAGCCGGGGGTGCTCGACCTGACCGACCTGACCCAGGACGCGAACGAGAAGTACGGCAAGCAGCTGGAGATCTGCCAGCAGTCGAGTTACAACCCCAACACCGACAAGTACTACGCCTACGCACCCGGCTGGGTGCCCGACCCGGGCAACTACCGCAAGAGCCTGTGGACGCCCGCCGGCATGGGCGACGGTCCGAAGACGTGGGACGACCTGCTCAAGGGCACCGCGCAGATCAAGAAGGACAAGGGCATCCAGGTCGGGCTGGGGATGTCGCAGGAGATCGACTCCAACATGGTCGGCCACGCCCTGCTGTGGTCGTTCGGGGGCTCGGTGCAGGACGAGAACGAGAAGGTCGTCCTCGATTCTCCCGAGACCGTGGCGGCCGTGGAGTTCATGACCAAGATCTTCCACCAGTCCGAGACGCCCGAGGTCTTCTCGTGGAACGCGGCCAGCAACAACCAGGGGCTGATCGCCGGCAAGTTGAGCTACATCGTCAACTCCATCTCGGCCTGGCGCACGGCTCAGGGCGTGAATCCGCAGGTGGCGCAGGACGTCTTCTTCACCAAGGCGCTCAAGGGCCCGAAGGCCGCGCTGGCCGCGCAGCACGTGCTCTACAACTGGATCATCCCGAAGCACGCCGGCAACCCCGACGCCGCCAAGGAGTTCCTGCGGCACTACACCGCGAACTTCAACCAGGACACCTACGCGTCCAAGCTCTACGACTTCCCGTCGTGGCCCTCGCTCGCGCCGAAGCTGCCGGACTGGCTGAAGAAGGACCCGTTCGGCGCCAAGCCGGCCGACAAGCTCGCCTTCCTGGGTGGGGTCGAGGAAGCCGCCAAGTGGAGCGCGAGCATCGGGCACCCCGGGCCGTCCAGCCCGGCGATCGGCGAGATGCTGGGCACCTACCTGATCCCCAACATGTATGCGCGGGCAGCGCGCGGCGACATGTCGCCCGAGCAGTCGGTCAAGAAGACGGCGGCGCAGGTCGAGAAGATCTTCGCCAAGTGGCGCAAGCGCGGCCTGGTCGGCGGCTGAGGGAGGCGGAGTGGCGGTCACCGTCGAGGTCGACGACCTCGTCAAGGTCTACCCCGGCGCCGACAGCCGTGCCATCGACGGCATCTCGTTGGCGACCGGGGAAGGTGAGTATCTCGTGTTGCTGGGCCCGTCCGGGTGCGGCAAGACGACGTTGCTGCGCACGATCGCGGGTCTCGAGCATCCGACGGACGGCACCATCAAGATCGCCGGGGCGGTGGTCAACGGGCTGCCGCCGCGGATCCGCAAGATCGCGATGGTGTTCCAGAGCTATGCGCTCTACCCGAACAAGACGGTGCTGGACAACATCGTCTTCCCGCTCAAGGCGGAGAAGCTCGACAAGCGAGCCCGCGAGCAGAAGGCGCGGGAGGCGGCCGAGCTGCTCGGGTTGGGCAGCCTCACCGACCGCAAGCCACGCCAGTTGTCCGGCGGCGAGCGGCAGCGGGTCGCGTTGGCCCGAGCCATGGTCCGCGACCCGCAGGTGTTCCTGCTGGACGAGCCGCTGTCCAACCTCGACGCCAAGCTGAGGGCGACCGCGCGGGACGAGCTCAAGCGGTTCCAGCAGCGGGTCGGCACCACGACGATCTACGTCACCCACGACCAGGCCGAGGCGATGGGTCTGGGTGACCGGATCGCGGTGCTCAACCACGGCACGGTGCGCCAGATCGGGCCGCCGCAGGAGGTCTACGACGACCCCGCCGACACGTTCGTCGCGACCTTCATCGGGTCGCCCCCGATGAACCTGATCGAGCACGAGCACACCACGGTCGGGTTCCGTCCGGAGCACTTCCTGCCGGCCGACCAGGTGAGCGGCGAGGCGCAGCCCATCGACTTCGCGATCGACCGGATCGAGTACCTCTCGGGCGACCGGCACGTCTACGGCACGGTCACGAGCCTCGGCGAGGACACCCGCGTGGTGGCCCGGTTGCCCTCAACGGTCGACACCCAGCTGACCGGCGGGCAGACCGCGGCGTTCGCGGTGTCGACCGCCCGGTTGCGGTACTTCGACAAGGACACCGGGCTGCGGACGGAGCCCGTGCGACTGGGCGCGTCCGGTGTCTGACGCGCAGACCGCCGACCCCGCGAAGCCGGCGGCGAAGGTCACCGCGCCGCACGGCCGGCCGACGCTCGCCGACCACGACGGCCGGCTGGCCTGGCTCTTCCTGGTGCCCACGGTCGTCTACGTCATCGCCCTCGTGGGGATCCCCTTCGTGCTCGCCGTCGCGTTCGCGTTCAGCGACGTGACCGCCGGCGACCCCTCATACGGCTTCGTCGGGTTCGACAACTTCCGCGAGATCTTCGGTGACTCGATCTTCTGGCGGTCGTTGTGGAACACGCTGATCTTCACCGGGATCTCGATGCTGCTCATCGTCGTGTTCGGCGGAGCGCTGGCCGAGATCCTCGCCGCGAACTTCCGCGGCAAGTGGATCGTCCGGTTCCTCGTGCTGCTGCCCTGGACCACGCCGGTGGCGCTGTCGTCGGTGTCGTGGCTGTGGCTGCTCGACTCGATCTACAGCCCGATCGACTGGGTGCTGCGCGCGCTCGGCGTCATCGACGGCAACATGTACTGGCTGGGCAAGCCGCACCTCGCGATGGGGTCGGTCATCGCGGTGCACGTATGGCGGCTGGTCCCGCTCGCCGCGGTGATCATGCTCGTCGGGCTGCTCTCGATCCCGAAGGACGTCATCGAGGCGGCGCGGATCGACGGGGCCGGCTTCTGGCGGCGGATGTTCGAGGTGACGATGCCGCTGACCGCGCCACTCATCGCGGTGGCTGCGCTGTTCGGCGCCATCTTCACCTTCACCGACATGACCGTGGTCTACATCCTGACCCGGGGCGGGCCGACGAACTCGACCCAGGTCCTGGCCAGCTGGTCCTACCTGAAGGGCATCGGTGGCGGTGACATCGGGCAGGGCGCCGCGATCGCCTTGTTCCTCTTCCCGTTGCTGCTCGCGGCGGCGGTGCTGATCCTGCGGGCAGTCCGGCGGATGGAGACGCTGTGAGCACCGGGCTGGCGCCGGCGCTACCCGACAACGCCGAGACCGATGCGCTGCGGCGGAGATTCGCCCGGCGGCACGTCCTCGGTCGGGCCGGTCTCTACCTGCTCGCCGTGATCGCGGCGGTCGCGTGTGGCGGGCCGTTCCTGTGGAGTGCGGTCACCGCGGCCAAGCTCAACGCCGACCTCTACAACCCGGCGAACAACCCGTTCATCTTCAACGATCCGCCGACGATGGACCACATCACCTACCTGTTCACCAACAGCGACTTCCTCACGTTCGTGTGGAACACGCTGTGGGTGGGGATCCTGGTGGTGCTGATCACCTTGGTGCTCGGGGTCCCCGCGGCCTATTCCATCGCCCGGTTCAACCGGCCGTGGTCGGGGCCGATGGGGATCGCGATCTTCTTCGTCTACCTGATCCCGCCGAGCCTGCTCTTCCTGTCCCTGTCTCGGCTGGTCGTGTGGATCGGGCTGCAGGACTCGACGTGGTCGCTGGTGGTCGTGTATCCGACGATCACCCTGCCGGTGTCGATCTGGTTGCTGATCGGCTTTCTCAAGGCGCTACCCAAGGACGTCGAGGAGCAGGCGATGGTCGACGGCTACAGCCGCGTGGGAGCGATCGTGCGGACCGTGTTGCCGCTGCTCTTCCCCGGCATCGTGGCGGTCGTGGTGTTTGCGTTCACGCTGACGGCAAGCGAGTTCATCTACGCGCTGGCCTTCATCTCGCCGACCTCGGCGAAGGTGATCAGCACCGGCGTGCCGACCGAGTTGATCCGCGGAGACGTGTTCTTCTGGCAGTCGCTGCAGGCCGCGGCGATCCTGGTGGCGGTGCCGATCGCGTTCGTCTTCAACCTGTTCCTGGCGAGGTTCATCTCCGGCTTCACGATGGGGGCCGTGAAGGGCTGAGCAGGCCACGGACGGCTGCCGCGGGCTGCTGGTGACGGTCGTCGGTGCCAGGGGGTGGGGTGTGTGCGGCATGCCGCTCTGCCCCGCGTGGCGGACCAGGTCGGGAGTCTCATGCTGGCTGTCACCCCATGACGCTGAAGCTCGAGTCGGTATTGATCTGACGCCTACGGCTGTAGTGCCGCAGGTCTGCCACGTGGCCCGTGAGGGGTAGCGACACCTGGACCGGGTTCTGGTCGTGATCCCTGCCGTTCTCGCACGCCCGGATGATCTCCGCCATGAACCGTCCGACCACGGGGGCGTTCTTGAACTGGTTGCCGCTGGTGCCGATCGCGACGTAGTAGCCGGGCAGCGCGGTTCGGTCGTAGATCGGCACCCAGTCGTCCGTCACGTCATACACACCGACCACGCCGCGCGGGGTGTTGGGCACCTGGACGCCTGGCATCCGGCGAGCGAGCCGGTAGGACTGCGCCTCATACACCTCCTTGCTCACCGAGCCCGTGACGTCGTCTGGATCGTCGAGCCAGTGCAGCGGATCGCACTCGGGTTCCGTGCCTCCTACGATGATCTGTCCACTGGGGGTCCCTCGGCTGTAGGTGCCGAGATCGAGATCTGTCAGCAGCGGTGCCGGGACGCCGACATCACCGGGGGCTGGGAGCTCGTGAACTTCCTGGCGGAGTGGCTTGGTGTGCACCGAGAAGTCGTTACCGACGCCGGCCAGTTCGTTGATGTGTCCCGAGTGCGGCCCGGCGACGTTGACGACGACGGCTGCATCGAGTCGAGCTCCGTCGGCGAGTTGCACTCCGGCCACGCGGCCGTCCGAACGGACGACGTCGGTCACGGTGGCACCGAACCGGAACGTGGCGCCCTGCCTCCGGGCTGCCGCCATGAGGTTGTGGGCGGCGAGGGCTGGGTCGTCCACGAAGCCGGCGTCTGGAGTCCAATAGCCGGTGAGCTCGCCCGTGGCCTCCTCCCAGAAGGCGTCGTCCGTGATCCGCTTCGGCGGGTAGTGCCGGCCGAGGTCGACATGGGGCATGCGTTCTCGGATCGTCTCGGCATCCCAGATCTCGTAAGGGACTGCGGCACGGTCAAAGAAGTCCAGCACCTTCTGGCGGTCCTGATTGGGTGAGTCGAAGACGAGGCAACCAATCCGGTAGAACCTGGCCAGATCCTCGCTGTGCGGGGCCTGGAGGTGGTCACGCCAGTCCTGCCAGTGATGCATCGCCTCCCAGGCGGCCACGACGCCCGTCCAGGTCGAGTAGTTGAACCTCACGACGGCCGAGGACGCGCTGGTGGAGCCCTGCCCGGGGCCAGGTGCACGATCCACGCAGGTCACCGACCATCCGTCGCGGGCAAGTTCCAGGGCCACGGACGCCCCGATCACCCCCGACCCGATGACCACCGCGTCGGACGTCTCGATCGACATGCTTCCTCCTCCGGGATGCGTTGTCCTTGCAGGCTAGGGAGGACACGCCGGTCCGCGGCAGAGACGGCTGTCGGAATTCGGGCCCGTCCAATTGCGACAATCGATGCACTGTCAGTCCGTGCGCCTGAAGGACGGTTACATGCTTGCCGATCTGCAGTCCCTCATCGAGGGACTCGCGGTGCGCCTCGGTCGTGGGGTCGCGATCGACGACCCCAACTTCCGACTGATCGTGCACACCGCACATCACGGTCCCGTCGACCGCACGCGGCTGGAGTCGATCCTGCGGCTCAAGCCGCCGGACGACGTCCTCGTCCACCTCGGCGCCCGGCACTACGAGCGGATGACCGAGGAAGTCACCAGGCTCGAGGCCGTCGACTCGTTGGGCATGTTGGCACGGGTACTGGCGCCCATCCGCTCCGGCGGGCATCTCTTCGGCTTCCTGAGCCTGATTGATGCCGACGAATCCCTCACGGATCGGGAGCTGGACATGATCGTGGAGGTCGCACGTTCTGCCGCCAGCATCATGGAGCGCGACTCGCTGATGGAAGAACTGCGCGCGGGCCGACAGCGCGAGTTGGTGCGTGACGTGCTGTCGGCCGACTCTGCGCTGCGCGAGTCGGCCGCCGAGGAGTTGGAGGGCGTGGAAGGGGGCCTGTCCGGACCCGTGCGGGCACTGATCGTGCAGATCCGGCCAGGGGAATTGCCCTCAGGCAAGGATCTGTCCATGAGTGTGGAGTCGGCGCTGGACCGGGCCGCACGACGGACGCTGGCTCGCCAGTGCCTCTACCTCAGCCGAGGCAATCACGGGCTGATCGTCGTGCCGACTCGGGGGTTGGCTGACCGCGAAATGCGTCGACTCGCGGAGGCAGCGCGACGGGAGGTGTCGTCGGCGTTGCACGTGGAAAACCTCAGAAGTGCGGTGGGAGACCCGGTCGAGCGCGTTGCCGACCTTGCACACAGCTACGACCAGGCACAGTCTGCCCTCCGGGTTGCCGAGCTGGTCACGACCTTCGGACCTCATGTCGCCTGGTCGCAGCTGGGTGTGTACCGGATTCTGGTGCACCTCCCGGAAGAGCTCGTGGACACCGATCTCCTCCCCGCGGAGCTGCTTCGACTGTTCGACGACGATGCCGGCTGCGAACTGTTGCGGACGGTTGAGGTCTACCTGGACGAGGCCGGCGATGTCCGTCGCACGATCGACCGGCTGAGCATCCACCGGACCAGCCTGTACTACCGGCTCCGGCGGTTTTCCGAGCTCACCTCGCTCGACCTGGGCGACGGCGGGCAGCGGCTGTCCATCCATCTGGGCCTGAAGCTCGCCCGGCTCCGCGACATCAGCCACATCGTGCTCCCGACGTCGAGTGCGCCGCCGAGATCGAGCGACGGCTGAGCACCAGTTCAACACCTGTATAAGGTCCCGCCGGCAAGACTCGACGTTGGTGTCTGTCGTGGCTCACTGAAGCACTCGATGCTGGGAGCAACTCGACGGAGGTGCCCATGGAAGCGTTCAGCCATATCGTGATCGGCACGGGAGCCCTCGGCACGGGGGCCGCTTACTGGCTCGCCGAGCGGGGGGCCGAGCGCGTCCTCGTGCTCGAGCAGTTCGAGATCGGCCACGCGAAGGGGGCTTCCGAGGACCACTCACGCATCATCCGGCACGCCTACCACTCGCCCGCGTACACGGCCCTGACCGCGGTCAACTACGAGACCTGGGCACGGATCGAGGAAGAGACCGGGCTGCAGTTGGTGGTGAAGACGGGCGGGCTCGAACTCGCCGAGGAAGGTACCGCTGGCGCTGAAGAACTCGACAACTACCGCGCCGCACTCGCTGCCTCTGGGATCCCGTACTCCGACCTCACTGTCGAGGACGTCCGCGCCCGGTGGCCCCAGTTCAGGATCCCGGACAGCACGGTCGGCATGTTCCAGGAGGAGGGTGGGATCCTGGACATCCGTAAGGCCAATGCCGCACACCTCGCCAGAGCACGCCAGATGGGTGTGGAGGTGCGGCCACACACGCGGGTGCTCCGTCTCCGTGACATGTCAGGTGGTGTCGAGGTCGAGACCGATCGCGGGACCTATCGCGCGGAGTCGGTGGTGCTGTGCACCGCCTCGTGGAGTGAGGAGTTGCTCCGCCCTCTCGGCATCGACTGGTCCCTGACCCTGAGTCAGGAGCAGGTCAGCTACTTCGCGACGCCCAACCTACGGGACTTCGCCCCGGACCGCTTCCCGATGTGGATCTGGCACGGGGAGAAGCTCTTTTACGGCTTTCCTGTGTACGGCGAGGTGGCGGTGAAGCTCGGTCGAGACATGACCGGCCGGTTTGTCACGCAGGACACGCGCTCCTTCGTGCCCGACGACGACGAGACCCGGTTGCTCGAGGACTTCCTGCGCGAGCGCATCCCGGGGGCGGTCGGGCCGGAACTCTACAGTCGCACCTGCGTCTACGACATGCCGGTCGACCGTGACTTCATCGTCGACAAGCTGCCGGGCCATCCCAACATCACCGTAGGGTTGGGCGCGGGTCACGCGGCCAAGTTCGGCAGTCTGCTCGGACAGATTTTGGCGGATCTCACCCTGACCGGCTCGACGAAGCATCCCATCGACGCGTTCCGGGCGGACCGGCCGTCGCTGAGTGATCCCGACTTCGAGCCGGTGTTCCGCATGACCGGGTCGTCGGCCGGGTGACGGTGCCGTGTCTCGTCAGGAGTCCGAGACGGTGACAGGCAAGACCCCGTCCGAAGCCGCAGAGCAGCACGGGGAGGTCACCATCTGCCCCGGGTCGCCGCTGCTCCAGCTCGACGGCATCAGCATCAGCTACAAGGGTCACGAGGTCGTCCACGACGTCTCACTAGACGTTGCACGGGGTGAGGTCGTCGCCTTGATCGGCCCCAGCGGGGCAGGGAAGAGCAGCCTGCTGCGGTCGATCAACTTCCTCGAGATCCCCAGTCAGGGCGAGGTGCGATTGGACGGCCAGCGTGTCGGGGCGGGCGGTCGAGGGTCCTTGAACGCCGGGTCTGGTCGGCTGGCCGAGCACCGCCGACACGTCGGCATGGTGTTCCAGTCGTTCAACCTGTTCCCGCACCTGACCGCGCTGCAGAACGTGATGCTCGCCCAGGTGCACAGTCTGGGTCGCAGCAAGCATGCGGCTGAAGAACGCGCGCTCCAGGAGTTGGAGCACGTCGGTCTGGCCGACCATGCCGGAGCTCTCCCCGCCGCGTGTTCGGGCGGGCAACAGCAACGCATCGCCATCGCCCGAGCACTCGCCATGGACCCCGTCATCATGCTCTTCGATGAGCCGACGTCTGCCTTGGACCCTGAGCTCGGAATGGAGGTGCTCGGCACCATGCGTCGGCTCGCTGACGAGGGAATGACCATGATCGTGGTCACCCACGAGATGCACTTCGCCGAGGAAGTCGCGGACCGCGTCGTCTTCATGGCCGACGGTCGCATCGTCGAGCAGGGCACCGCCGACGCGGTGATGAACCGTCCTCAGCACGATCGCACCAAACAGTTCCTGCGAGCGGTGAAGAACCGGTGACATGGACACCTTGACGCTGCTCTCCCAGGGGATCGGTCAGACGGTGCTCATCACGGTGACCGCGTTCGCCGTGGGCGCGGTGCTCGGCCTGCCGCTCGCGCTCTTGCGTCGTTCGCGATGGCGTGCACTGAGTTGGCCGGCCACCGTCGTCATCGAGACCGTGCGCGCCATCCCACCGATCGTCGTCCTCTTCTTGCTCTACTACGCGGTCGGGAGCGGCGTGGTGAAGCTGTCCACGTTCGAGGCGGCTGTCGGGGGGCTCGGCCTGATCGCGATGGCCTACCTGGCCGAGGTCTACCGCGCGGGCATCAACTCGGTTCACGCCGGTCAGTGGGAGGCCACACGGGCACTCGGTCTGCCGGTTCTGAAGACCTACACCAAGGTCATCCTTCCGCAATCACTCATCGTGGTGATCCCACCCGCGGCCACCTTTGCCATCGGGCTGCTGAAGGACAGCGCCATCGCGTCGGTGATCGGAGCCCAGGACATCACCTTCCGGGCGTTCCAGGAAACGCAGGCCACTCTGCAGGGGCTCACGGTCTTCGGCATCGCCGGGCTGCTCTACATCGCGCTCAGTGTCCCCATCGCGGTGGTTGCGCGGTGGACCGATCACCACCTCGGCAAACGGGTGATGGTCTGATGTCCATCTTCAGCCAGTGGTCCGACTTGTTTCCCCGGCTCGCCCCTGGCCTGTGGGTCAGCATCAAGCTCACCCTGGCCGCCCTGGTCATCGGACTCCTCGTCGGTTTGGCCTTTGCTCTGGCGGGCACCTCGCGGCGGGGTTGGCTCAAGTGGTCGTCGATCGGTCTCGTCGAGCTCGGCCGCGGGCTGCCCGGCTTGATCATGCTCTACCTCGTCTACTACGGACTCCCGCAGGTCGGTCTCACCTTGGGGAACTTTGTCGCCGCCAGCATCGCCCTCGGCCTCACCACCGGCGCGTACATGAGTGAGATCATGCGCGCCGGAATCAGCGCCGTGCCAAGCGGACAGCGCGAGGCCAGCCGAGCCCTGGGCCTCAAACCGTGGAAGGAGCTGCGGCTGGTGGTGCTCCCGCAAGCCCTTCGCATCGTCGTGCCTCCGTTGATCGGCTACGGCATCATCCTCTTCCAAGCCACGTCGCTGGCCTTTGCCATCTCGACTCCAGAGCTGCTCAGCCGTGCCTACAACGCCGCCTCCATCAGCTTTCAGTACACCGCGGCGCTGACGCTGGCGGGCGTGATGTATCTCGTCATCTCGCTGGTCGGTGTCTTGCTGACCGGCCTGTGGCGTAGACCCCGCTCCCGCTTCACCACCCGGCGGCGCGCCGGGGCCGTCGGAAACCCGACCCTGCCGGTCCGCTAGTTCCTCGCTTCGGCATCCACACCTGACCAAGGAGAAACAGTGCGTTTCAAAAGAGCAAGCGTGATTACTGCCGTCCTCGTGATCTCGGGCGGCCTGGCTGCCTGTG
>CAYRLV010000074.1:0-13152 GCA_964425155.1 uncultured Ornithinicoccus sp.
CCAGGTTGTGCGCGACGATGCGCGCCTCGTGGTTGGCCACGTGCTTGAGCTGGTACGGCGAGGACACGTCGCCGAGCGCCCACACCCCCTCCGCGGTGGTGCGGCCGTGCCCGTCGACCTTGACCCGCCCGTCCTCGTGCAGCTCGACGCCGGCGAGGTCCAACCCGAGGTCCGGCGTGTTCGGACTGCGCCCGACCGCCACGAGCAGCAGGTCGCCGTCGACGTGGCTCCCGTCGGCGAAGTCCAACCGGACCCCCTCGGCATCGCCGCTGACCTTGGTCACCGTGCTCTCCAGGCGCAGGTCCCACCGCTCACGCACCAGCTCGGTGAACCGCTGGCTGATCTCGGTGTCGAGGTGCCGCAAGATCGCGTCACGGCGCGCGACCATCGTGACCTGAGTGCCGAAGGACGCAAAGACGTGCGCGAACTCCGCTGCGATGAAACCGGATCCGAGGATCACGATCCGCCGGGGCAACTCGTCGATCCGCATGATGGTGTCGGACGTGTGGTAGGGCACCCCGGACTCGGCGACCTCGGTGGGAACGTCGGAGTGCGTGCCCGTCGCGATGACCACCTGGTCGGCCGTGACGTGCTCGACACTCCCGTCGACGTCCACGTCGAGCGCGCGGGGACCGGTGAAGGTCGCGTGACCCAGGAGCGCGGTGGTGTTGGCGCCGTCGCGGCGGTAGTCCAGGCCGCCCGCCGAGATCGGGTCGATTCGGCCGAAGATCCGGTCACGGGCCTCCCGCCATCGCACACCATCGACGTGCGCGTCCACACCGAGCCGCCCCACCTCTCGCACGGCGGTCGCCACGTCGGCGGGGTAGACGTACATCTTGGTGGGGATGCACCCGACGTTGAGACAGGTGCCGCCGAAGACACCCTCTTCGATGACCGCGACCTGCTTGTCGTCGAAGTCCGGAGTGACCAGCGAGTTGCCGGAGCCGCTGCCGATGATGGCCAGGTCGAAGTGAGTCACCCTGCGATGCTAACCAGCAGCGGCACGCGCTCCCATCACGGTCCGGACATGCCGTAGGGCGGCTTCGGCGAGCGCCTCACGCAGCGCGGCGAAGAGCGCGACCCCGCGCCTCCCCGGCCAGTCCGCGGGCAGCAGCTCCGGCGGGAGGGCCGGATCGAGGTAGGGGATCGATCGCCACGCGTCCACGGCACGCAGGTAGTCGGCGAACGCCTCCGCCTCGGTGCCCCGTCCACGACGGCGGGTCCATCGCTCGGCGACGGGCGCGAACTCACCGGTGAACACGTCATACCGCTCCCCCAGCGCGGTGAGGTCCCACCAGCGCGCGACCGCCTCGGCGAGGTCGCCGTCGACCAGCGGGGTCTCCGTGCGCAGCACCGTGGCGTAGCGCAGCAAGCCGACCTCCCCGAGCACCTCCCGCGTCTCGTCGACCAGGTGGCCCGGCCCGATCCAGGCTCCGGGGGTCATCGACCCGCACCCGAGCCAGCTCAGCCGCACTCGCAGCTGGTGGCGCAGGTCGCGGTGCGCTTCGGGGACGGAGAACACCACGACCATCCACGGGTCACCCAGCCGCATCTGCCGATAGCCGTAGATGCGTCGGTCGCCGCGCTCCAGCATGGCGATCGCCTCGTCGGCGAGCCGGTAGGCCCTGCCGCGGCCCGCACTCCCGCTGTTCGCGCTGACCTCGCTGACCAGCAGCCCCCTGGCCTTGAGCCGGGACAGGTTCGTGCGCACGCTCGCGCCGGAGACGCCGAGCGCGTCGAACAGGGTGATCAGCTCGCCGGCGGTGATCCGGCCCCCGACCTCGCGCAGGAAGGTCCCGCAGAACGTGCGCAGCAGTGACCCGTCGCCCCGGGTGGGGCGCAGGTCCTCCAGCCGGGCACTCACCGGATGCTGCGCGACGCCGCCACGTCGTGCAGGATCTGCAGCGCGCGCTCGACCTCGGCGAACGTGGTGGACAGCGGGGAGAGCCCGAGCCGGATGCCGTCGGGCTCGCGGAAATCGGGTATGACGCCACGTCGCCAGAGCTCGTCGGTCACCTCGCGGAAGTCGGGGCGACGGATGGTCACGTGGCCGCCGCGACGACCGGGGTCGCGCGGTGAGGCGAGCTGCACCTCGAGGTCGGCCGGCCAGCCGTCGACGATCTCGATCGCGAACTCGGTGAGCCGCACCGACTTGGCCCGGATCGCCTCGATGCCCGCCTCCGCCACGAGCTCGGCGCCGATCCGCACGGGCAGCATCCCGACGATGGGCGGCGTCCCGCTGACGACGTTGCGGATGCCGTCGGCCGGCCGATAGCCGGGGCCCATGGTGAAGGGGTCCTTGCGGCCCATCCAGCCCCAGATCGGCTGCTGCACCTGGCCGTGCAGGCGCGAGGCGACGTAGCCGAAGGCGGGCGCGCCGGGTCCACCGTTCAGGTACTTGTAGGTGCAGCCGACCGCGAGATCGACGTCCCAGCGGTCGAGCTCGATCGGCACCGACCCGGCGGAGTGGCACAGGTCCCACAGCACCAGGGCGCCGGCGTCGTGGGCGATCCGGGTGATGGCCTCGGCGTCGGCGAGCCAGCCGCTCCGGTAGGCCACGTGGCTGAAGACCGTCAGCGCGGTCTGGGGTCCGACCGCCTCCCCCACCTGCTCGGGGTGCACCCCGCTGTCCGGGTCGACCTCGATCCAGCGCAGGGTGAGCCCGCGCTCGGCCGCAATGCCTTCCAGGACATAGCGATCCGTGGGGAAGTTGTCCGTGTCGAGGACGATCTCGGCGCGTCCCGGGCGCGCGTCCACGGCAGCGCGCGCCAACTTGTAGAGCATCACCGTGGTCGAGTCCGCCACGACGGTCTGGCCCGGCGCAGCACCCAACGCGGCGCGCGCGACCAGGTCGCCGGTGGACTCGGGCCAGCCCATCCACTCATCCGTCCAACCCTGGATCAGCCGGGTCCCCCACGCGCCCTCGATGAACTCCTGCATCCGCTCGGCCACGACCCGCGGTGGCCGGCCCAGCGAGTTGCCGTCCAGGTAGGCGACGACCGTTTCGTCACGGGCCGGCAGGAAGCGCCGCGTGAACGACGCCAGTGGGTCGGCCGCATCCAGCTCCGCTGCCCGCGCGGCGAAGTCCCCTCCCACCCCCTCCACCGGACACCGCTTCGACGAGTCCTCTCGGCCAAGATCCGCGAGGTCACTCGTCGCGGCGGTGTCCGGCCGGGAGGGGGTGCTCATGTGGGATCCACTTCGGAGATCTCGCCGCGAACCGCATACAGCTCGGGGAAGAAGGTGAGGTCCAGCGCGCGGCGCAGGAACGGCACCCCGCTGGAGCCGCCGGTGCCGGGCTTGGAGCCGATGATCCGCTCGACCGTCTTGAGGTGCCGGAACCGCCAGACCTGGAAGTTGTCCTCGATGTCGATGAGCTCCTCGCACGTCTCGTAGACGCCCCAGTGCTGGTGCGGGTGCTCGTAGATCAGCTTGAGCGCGGGCACCAGGTCGGGCTCGAGCACGTAGGGCTTGGTCCAGTCCCGCTCCAGCCGCGACGCCGGGATGTCGTAGCCCTGCCGGTCGAGAAAGGCGAGGAACTCGTCATACAGGCTGCGCTCGCCGAGCAGCCGGCGCAGGTCCTCCTGCGCCGCGGGGTCGTGGTCGAAGACCGGCAGCATGTCGCGGTTCTTGTTGCCGAGGATGAACTCGACGGCGCGGTACTGGTGCGACTGGAAGCCGGAGGAGGACGCGAGAAAGCTTCGGAACTGGGCGTATTCGCTCGGCGTCAGGGTGGCCAGCACCGACCACTGCTCACTGAGCTGGTGCTGGATGTGCTTGATCCGGGCGAGTCGCTTGAGCGCCGGCGGCAGATCGTCGGCCTTGATCAGCTCGCGCGCGGAACGCAGCTCGTGCAGCATCAGCTTGAGCCACAGCTCGGAGGTCTGGTGCTGGATGATGAAGAGCATCTCGTCGTGCTGCAGCGGCTTGCTCAGCGGGTGCTGCGCCGACAGCACCTGGTCGAGGTGCAGGTAGTCGCCGTAGGACATGGCCCGGGTGAAGTCGGCCTGGACCCCCTCCTCGAGCGCGCGGGTGTTGTCGCGACGGATCGACTCGTCTGTGGTCATAGGTGCTCCTCCGGGTGGCCGGGTGACACCCGGATGTTACGACTCTTTGACGTCCGTCACAAGACTGTATGTGGGGCCGGTCGCCTCGTCCGCGGATTCGTCCGGTTCGGCCGACCCGGCCTCCGCCTCGCGGACCGGACTCGGCACGGCGCAGACACCGTCGACGCACACGGCGGCGTCGTCCGCCCCCACGATCGTGAAGGGGGCCGGAGTCGCCGTGCCCTCCGGCTCGGGCGTGTCCGTCATGCCGAGACCTCCTCGTCCTGGGCCGTGTCGTCGCCCGCCGCCTGGGTCAGGGCCCGGGCGAACACCTCCGGGTCCTGCGCACCGGAGACGCCGTAGCGCCCGTCGAGCACGAAGAACGGCACCCCGTTGATGCCGTAGGCCCGCGCCTGCGCGAGGTCGGCGGCGACCGCTTCGCGGTACTCACCGGCCTCGAGCGAGCGCGTCAGCGCGTCGGCGTCGAGGCCCACCTCCGCGCCGAGCTCGACCAGCTCGTCGACGTGGCCCACGTGTCTCCCCTGCTCGAAGTAGGCCGCGAGCAGCCGCTCCTTGAGCTCGGCCTGCCTGCCGTGCGCCTTGGCGAAGTGCAGCGCCTCGTGCGCCCGCAGCGTCTTCGTGTGCTGGATCGCGTCGAAGTCGTAGGAGAGGCCCACCGAAGCGGCGATCTGCGTCACCTGCGTCAACATCGCCTGGACCTGCTCGCGCGCCATGCCCTTGTGGCCGACGAGGAAGTCGATCTCGCTCCCCTCGAAGTCGACCGGCGTGTCCGGCGCGAGCTCGAACGAGTGGTACTCCACCTCGACCTCGCGGTGTCCACCCGCGGCGTGGTAGCGGCGGACCCCCTCCTCGAACTTCCGCTTGCCGATGTAGCACCACGGGCAGGCGATGTCGGACCAGATGTCGACCTTCAGCGAATCACTCACACCGGGCACAACCGTAGGAGAGGGAGCGGCATTCCAGCGGCGATCACCCGGGCCGTACCGCGAGCTGGGTGACGTCGGGCAGGTGCGGCGCCAGGGAGCGCACCCGCCCGGTCGCGGCATCGACCGCGCGGACCTGGCCGCCGAGGTCGACGGCGAACACCCACCGGCCGTCCGGCGCCCAGACCACCGAGCCGCTCCCCGGGTAGGGCGCAGGCAGCGACCGCAGATCGATCCGGTCGACGCGGCCGGACCGCAGGTCCACCAGCCAGAGCGCGGATCCGGCGGCGCCGTGATCAGCGACCAGGGCGACCCGGGTCCCGTCCGGCGACAACGTGCCACTGGCGCGGTCCAGCTCGTGCGGGAACCCGGGGAGCGATCGACGCTGCCCGGACCGTCGGTCGACCACCTTGGCCGAGCAGACGTTGCGGGCGTCGCACTCGGAGACCAGCCACCCGGTGGGCCCGGACGCCAGCACGACTCCGGTGGTGACGCGGCGCAGCCCGTCGCGGCGCACGTCATACACGCCTCCGGTGGTCAGCACGAGCGGGCGGCCACCACCGTCCGGCAGGATCCACCCCGAGGCGTTGTCCGGGAGCGGGATGTCGTGGCCGGCCGGTCGGCCGTCGACGCCGGACAACCGCACCACGCCCGAGTCGCTGTCGCCCAGGTCGACCCAGACGTGGCTCGGATCGGGGCCGGGCACCACCGGGCCGCCCTCGGCCAACAGGCCGGTCAGCTCGCGGGCCTGCTGCCCGTCGGGAACGAGGTAGCCGGTGACCGAGTCCAGCGGTCGCACGATCGCCCCGGCGTCCGTGGCGATGAAGGTCACCGGACCGCTGCTCTGCAGCGTCGGCAGGGTCGTCGTCGTCAACTCGCCGCGGCCGAAGTCCAACCGGGCGACCACATGGTCGCCACGGGCGAACAGGCTCCAGTCCTGCGTGTTTCCGGGCAGCACGCTGCCGAGTCGGGAGAGCGACACCGTGCCCTCGATCGACCGACCGTCGGACGACGCGCGCACCGGCCCCGACGGTGCGATCCCGGCCCTCTCCGTCGGGGTGGCCGCCGCAGACGTCGTCCTGGCCGAACCGGTCGGCGTCGGTGCCGCGGACGGGTCCGGACCGGGCTGGAGCTGCTGGACGACGAGCGCCACGACGGCGATCACCGCGAGCAGCAACAACCACCGGACCAGGCTGCCGCCCCGTCGCGAGCTGCCAGGGCCGTCCCAGGCGGCGTCAGTGGTCTCGAGGTCGGCGGCGTCCAGCTCCTCCGGCTCCCGTGCGTCGTCACCGAACTCGCCGCCCGTCACGTCAGGCCCCCTCGGACCGCACCGCCAGCGCCACGACGTCGGGGATGTCGATCCCGAGGGTGACGCGCCGACGGACCTCGCTCGGGTCGACCACCAGGACGGGTCCCTCGGTCTCGGTCACGATCAGCCGACTGCTGTCCGGCGACCACGCCAGCAGAGCACCCGACTCACCGGATAGGGGACCGATCGGCCGGCTGCGCTCGTCTCCCGTGCGCAGGTCGACGACCCGCAGCACGTCGGGACCGCCCTCCTCGGAGGTGTCGACGAAGGCTGCCGCCGAGCCGTCCGGCGCGACGACGCCCGCACCGACGAAATAGCCCGGAGCGCGACCATCGATGGCCCCCGGGAGCACGTGTCGATCCCCGGACGCGCGGTCGACCACGACCCGCGAGCAGCGGTTCTGGTCGTCGCACTCGACCACCAACCATCCGGTCGGACCGACCGCCAGCACCACGCCGGTCGTGACCCGACGCAGGCCGTCGGGCTTGACGACGTACACCCCGCCGATCGTGTCGACGAGCGGATGACCGCCACCGTCCGAACGGATCCAGCCCTGCGCGTTGGCCGGCAGCGGGATGCTCGGCCCGTCCCGTCGTCCGTCCGGTGTCACCAGCTCGACCCTCGTGTCGTCGCCCTCACCCACCATCACCCACACGTGGTGCGGGTCCGGTCCCGGAATGGCCGGGCCGCCGTGGTCCAGCGCGCCGGAGAGCTCCCGGGGCGCGGCGCCGTCGGGCACCAGGTAGCCGGGCACGAAGTCCAGCGGGCGCACGATGACCCCCTCGTCGGTGGCAAGCAGCGACATCGGACCGGTCGACGCGAGACTGGGCAGCTCCACCGCGACCACGCGATCGCGCGTGAAGTCGAGGCGCACGACCGCGCCACCCGCCAGGGCGTAGAGGCTCCAGCGCCCGGGGATGCCTGTCATCCGTGGGGTGCTGCCCTGGACGATGACGGGCCCCTGCCCTGCCGTGGCGGGCGGCTCGAGGACGGCGCCGGTGCGGCCGCCGGATGCCTCGGTCGTCGCCGACGTCGTCGGTTGGTCGGTGGGGGTGGGCGAGGCGGAGGAGTCGTTGCTCGGCTGGAGTTGGTGCACCACCACCGCGACAACGGCGATCACGAGCAGCAACAGCACCCACCGACCGAGTCCGCCGCCGTGGCGTGGCCCACCGGCGTTCTCCCACGCACCGTCGGTCGTCTCCACCTCGACCGGATCGAACTCCTCCGGCTCGAGGTCGCCGTCCCCGAACTCGTCGCGTGCCACCTCACAACACCTTCGGTCATCCTCGCACGTGCCGGCCCGGGCCGACTCCCACTCGCGCGGTTCCGACTGGAGCAGCCAGCGGTCTGGTCGTTGGCACCGGTCGGCGCAGCACCCGTAGGGTCCGAGGATGTTCTCCGCTGCCGACGTGCACTGGCTCTGTGACCTGTGTGACGACCTCGGCATCACGGCCTGGCTCGACGGCGGCTGGGCGGTCGACGCCTTGCTCGGCCACCAGACCCGCCCGCACGGGGACATCGACCTCGCCCTACAGGCGGACGACGGCCGCCGGTTGCACGAAGCCCTGGTCGCGGAGGGTTTCGCCGTCCGCGCGACGGGTGACCAGCGGCCCGCCAACTACGTGCTGGGTCGCGATGGCCTGCTCGTGGACCTGCACCTGCTGGAGTGGGACGCAGAGGGCAACGGCGTGCCGCTGGGTGAGCAGGATGGCGCGCACGTGTGGCCGGCGGCCGGGTTCACCGGCGAGGGGGTCGTGGCAGGTCGCCGGGTCCGCTGCATCGAGCCCGCGACGCTGGTCGCCTTCCACACCGCATACGCGCACGACCGCGACGACCAGGCCGATGTGCTGGCACTCTGCGAGCGGTTCGGGATCGCGCTCCCCGAGCAGTATCGCGTCGGCGAGACGTTCGAGCAGCTCCTGGCCGAGGCGGAGGCGGTGCCGACCGCGGGTTGGGACTTCGGCTGGTTCGGGACGCTGCGGCACGGCCGGCCGCGCGCCACCGAGGAGCGACCGTCCTGGGGGTATGCGGGGCTGCTCACCGATCGCGCCGGTCGCGCCGACGCGGTCCTCGACCTGCAGACCGGTGGCGGCGAGGTGCTGGCGGAGGCGCTGTCCGGCGCCCTGCGGGCCGGCCGGGTCCCGGGAGTGGTGCGGGCGACCGAGTCCTGGCACCCCAATCTCCGGCTGGCGACGAACCTCCTCGCTCCCTTCGGCGGGGTAGTGGCGGAGGGCGCCGATGCCGGGCCGATTCCGTTCGGGGACAACAGTTTCGACCTGGTCAGCGCTCGTCACCCCACCGTGGACGTATGGCCGGAGGTGGCGCGGGTGCTGCGTCCCGGCGGCCGCTACCTCGGCCAGCACGTCGGAGTCGGGTCGGGACACGAGACGTCGGTGGCGATGCTCGGGCCGTTTCGGCCGAGCGACACGCGCAGCCCCGAGCGCGCGGTGGAGGGGGCCGAGGCGGCCGGGCTGCGGGTGGTGGACCTGCGCGAGGCACGGCTGCGGATGGAGTTCTTCGACGTCGGCGCGCTCGTCGTGTTCCTGCGCAAGGTGGTCTGGATGGTCCCGGACTTCACGGTGGACCGGTACCGGGAGCAACTGGCCCTTGTCCATCATCGGATCGAGGCAGAGGGCTCCTTCGTCGCGCACTCCACCCGCTTCCTCCTCGAGGCGGTGAAGGATGCCGAGGACTGAATGAGGGCTACCGGACGGTCCGCACCGCGACCTCCCGCGGGCGGTCGACGCCGAGGTGGAGGACCGTCGACCTGCCCGTGCTCGGGTCGACTGCCGTCACCTCGCCGGTGTCCGCCACGAAGAAGAGCCACCGGCTGTCCGGAGACCACGCCATGCCGCTCACCGTGCCGGCGGCGTTGTTCGTGTAGAGATGGCCGACCGTGCGCCGCTGTCCCGTCAGCAAGTTGGTGAGCAGGACCGTCGGCCCGCGGGGACCGAGGTACGACGTCGAGGCCATGGTCGTCCCGTTCGGCGAGATGGCGCCATAGGGCTCGAAGGGTGCCCCCTCCAGCGGGAGGTCGGTCTGGATCTGCCGCCGGGACCCGGTGCGTCGGTCGATGACGACGTGCCGGCACCGATTCGTGTCGTTGCACTCGACCACCAGCCAGGCGGTCGGCCCGGCCCCGACCACCTGACCGGAAGTGATGCGGCGAAGTCCGTCCCGCCCGACGGTGTAGGTACCACCAGGCGTCGTGGCGACCAACGTGCCGGCACCATCCGACTGCCCATTCACGGTCCTGACGGGTGACTGGTTGGCGGGGAACGACCGGACGGTGCCGGTCCGGCGCAGGTGACTGTCGAGCAGGACCGCCCGCTCCCCGACCTGGCCGTAGCTGAGCGCCCAGACGTGGTCGGGATCGGGCCCTGGCAGGACGGTGTTGAGCCCGCCCGCGGTGAGGGTCGTGGGTGGGTGCGTGGCCTTCGCACCGTCCAGGACGGCGAAGCCGTCTCCGCCGTTCTGATCGATACCGAACGCCCCTGCCGAGGTGACGATGAAGTTGACGGCGGCGTCCTGCCCGAGACCGGGCACCTTCGTCATGGTGACCCGGCCCCGCCCGGGTTCCACGCGGGTGACGCTGCCCTCGCCGTAGACGAACAGCTCCCAGGCGTGGGATCCGGAAGGGACACCAAGGAGCGGGTGCCCCAGGTTTCGGACCACCGGCTTGGCCGCCGCACCCCGGCGCCAACTCCGGGGCGGACCCACATCGTCGGCGCTGACCGGGGCCGACGACTCCCCGGAGGCACGGCTCGGTGCCGGGGAACTCGTGCTGGGGGTGGGAGATCCGGATGGGGGTGTGTCCGGTTTGATCTGGAAGACCACGAGAGCGACCACGGGAATCACCAGCAGGAGCAGCAACCACCGCGGCCTTCGACCACCGCCGTCACGCTGCCAGGTGTCGTCCAGCAGCTCGACGTCGCGATCGTCGTCCGGGTCGTCCCAGCTGATCGCCGGCCGGTCGTCCGGCTCCGCCTCGAACTCGTCCCCGTACTCCGGCTGGTCGTCTCGCCTTCCTCTGCCCATCGTCCCCCGACCCTTCGGTCAGCGATCCGTGCGATCTCGCAGGTCGGCCACATGCGGCGAGACCGCCGGGTCGAGCCCGAGTCCGATCGCAACATAGGTGGCCGCGAAGTCGGTCTCCGCCATCTGACCCGCGAGTCGCACGAGCGGGTGGCCGGGCTCGGCCGTGACGGTGCCGATCTTCACTCCCGTGTCGCGGGCGGAACCCAGCACCGCGTCGGTGAGGGCGTCGCGTTCGTCCCACTCCCGGCTGGGCGATGAGGGCGGTGCGTCACGCACCATGAGCAGCCCGAGCCTGGGTTGCGCCGGCCCGTCCAGGTAGGGGTCGGCGAAGATGTCGTCGCCGCGGCCCCTGCCTCCCGATCCCTGACCGCCGACTGCGGTGAACGGACCGTCGAAGCACGCGACGACCTGGGAGGCGGCATCCGGCAGCACACCGAAGGTCGCGGGCATCCGCGCGGTGCGCGCCAGCATCGAGGCTGCGCGCGCAGCGGCCACGCCGCTCAGTGGGCTGTCCGCGAGGACGACGGGCACCGACTCCGCGAGGGTGGTCGCGAGCACCTTGGCCGGGTTGACGAACGCCTCCGAGCTCGGCCGACACATCTCGGCCTGCTCGTCCAACCGGTCGGCGACGGCCTCGAGGGTGGCGGCGGAGGCGTCCACGAGGCCGAGCTCGTGGGCGGCGAGCACGACGGGGGTCAGCAGCGACCAGAGCCCGGTGCGGGACGAGACCCGGCCGCGGCCCACGCCGATGTGCACGCCCCGGGCGCGGGCGCAGATCTCGGCCAGGGGTGAGTCGGTCGCGCCGACGGTGAGCAGCGCGGCCCCGCGCCGGGCCGCCTCGCTGGCGATCGCCACCGGCCCCGGCGCGCTGCCCGAGAGGGACACCGCGATGACGAGGTCCAGCGGTCCCACCCATCCTGGGAAGGGCAGGTTGCGGCGGGCCGACACGGGCACCGGGGAGCCCTTCTCGGCCACCAACTCGAGCACGCGGGCGACGACCGAGGAGCCGCCGAGGGCGGCGACGAGCACCGACCGCGGCCGCTCACCCGAGGCGACCCGATCCAGGCCCGCCTCCTGCGCCAGCGTGATCGCCTCGCGCACCTGCGCGCCCGCCGTGGCGAGGGCTCGCAACGTCTGCCGTGGGTCGCGCTGCTCGATCCACTCGGGGTCGTCCAGGAGCGATTCGTCGAAGATCGGCGGCACGAGCGGCTCCGTCAGTCGGCGATCCGCCGTGCCTCGTCGACGAGGAGCACCGGGATGCCGTCGTCGATCCGGTAGGCCAGCGCACAGTCCGGGTCGGTGCAGTGCAGCTCGGGACCACTCGGGCCCGTGGCGTCCTTCAGCTCCGAGTGACACTGGGGGCAGCGCAGGATCTCCCGCAGCCAGGGCTCGATGGCTGCCGACGTCGGCTCCGTCATACGGTCTCTCCCTCGGGTCTGTGGTCGTCGCGGACCATCGACAGCACGGTGTCACGAATCGCGTCCATCGTGGGGCGATCGGCGGCCTCGACGTTGAGCCGGAGCAGGGGCTCGGTGTTGCTGGGCCGCAGGTTGAACCACCACATCGGCTCGAGGTCGTGGGTCACCGTGAGCCCGTCGAGGTCGTCGAAGCTGACGTCCCGATCCTTCGCCCAGGCACGCACCCGCTCGGTGGTGGCCTCCGCGTCGGCGACGGTGGAGTTGATCTCGCCCGACGAGACGTAGCGGCTGTAGTCGGCCACCAGGTCGGACAGCGGCCCCTGCTGCTCCCCGAGCGCGGCCAGCACGTGCATCGCGGCCAGCATGCCGGTGTCGGCGAACCAGAAGTCGCGGAAGTAGTAGTGCGCGGAGTGCTCGCCGCCGAACACCGCCTCGCTGCGGGCCATGGTGCCCTTGATGAACGAGTGGCCGACCCGGGTGCGCAGGCCGTGCGCGCCGTGCTCGGCGACGATCTCGGGGACCGCGCGGGACGAGATGACGTTGTAGACGATCGTCACGTCGGAGGCCGCGCGGCCGGCCGCGACCTCGCGGGCGATCTCGCGGGTGGCGACCAGGGCGGTGATGGCGCTGGCCGGCACCGGCTCTCCTCGCTCGTCCACGACGAAGCACCGGTCGGCGTCTCCGTCGAAGGCGAGGCCAAGGTCGGCGCCGTGCTCCACCACGGCCGCCTGGAGGTCGCGCAGGTTCGCCGGCTCGAGCGGGTTGGCCTCGTGGTTGGGGAACGTCCCGTCCAGGTCGAAGTAGAGCGGTATGACGTCGATCGGCAGGGCGGGAAGGCCCGCCGCGTCCTGCAGGACGGCCGGGACGGTGTGGCCCCCCATGCCGTTGGCGGCGTCCACCACGACGCGCAGCCGCCGGCCCTGGTCGTGGTGGGTGAGATCGACGAGGGAGCGCAGGAACGCGGCGTAGTCGGCCAGCACGTCACGGTGCGTGATCTCGCCGACCCGGTCGACGCCGGTGGTCTGGCGGTCGGCGCCGCCGTCGAGCAGCCACTGCGCGAGGTCGCGCACCTCGGCCAGACCCGAGTCGGTGCCGACCGGACGAGCGCCCGCCCGACAGAGCTTGATGCCGTTGTAGCGGGCCGGGTTGTGGCTCGCGGTGAACATCGCACCGGGCACGTCGAGGGCGCCACTGGCGTAGTAGAGCCCGTCGGTGGAGCAGAGCCCGATGAGGGACACGTCGATCCCGTGGGTCGCGACCCCCTCGGCGAACGCGCGGGCGAGGTCCGGCGACGAGGGCCGCATGTCGTGGCCGATCACCATCGCCGGGGCCCCGTCGGGGACCACGACCACCTGGGCGAAGGCCGAGCCGATGGCGGCCACGACCTCCTCGTCGAG
>CAYRLV010000075.1:0-13121 GCA_964425155.1 uncultured Ornithinicoccus sp.
CGCCCAGGCGGCCGACGTGCCGATCGTGGTGGCGGTCAACAAGATCGACAAGCCCGACGCCAACCCGCAGAAGATCCGCCAGCAGCTGACCGAGTACAACCTCATCGCCGAGGAGTACGGCGGCGACACCATGTTCGTCGACGTCTCCGCCCGCGAGGGGCAGAACATCGACCAGCTGCTGGACGCGGTGCTGCTGACCGCGGACGCGGCGCTGGACCTGCGGGCCAACCCGGACAAGGACGCCCGCGGTGTCGCGATCGAGGCCAACCTCGACCGCGGCCGCGGTGCCGTGGCCACGGTGCTGGTGCAGTCCGGCACGCTGCGGGTCGGTGACGCGATCGTCGCCGGCAGCGCCCACGGGCGCGTCCGGGCAATGCTCGACGACACCGGGGCCAATGTGGAGGAGGCCGGGCCGTCGCGCCCGGTGCAGGTGCTCGGCCTGTCGTCGGTGCCGCGCGCCGGAGACACCTTCCTGGTGGCGCCGGACGACCGCACCGCCCGCCAGATCGCCGAGAAGCGCGAGGCGGCCGACCGGCAGGCGTCGCTGGCTCGGGCCCGCAAGCGGATCAGCCTGGAGGACCTCAACGAGGCCCTCGCGGCCGGCAAGGTCGACACCCTCAACCTCATCCTCAAGGGCGACGTCTCCGGTTCGGTGGAGGCGTTGGAGGACGCGTTGCTGCAGATCGACGTCGGCGACGAGGTCGACCTGCGGATCATCGACCGGGGTGTCGGCGCGATCACGCTGAACAACATCAACCTCGCGATGGCGTCCGAGGCGATCATCATCGGCTTCAACGTCCGCGCCGAGGGCCAGAACGCCGAGGTCGCCGACCGCGAGGGCGTCGAGATCCGCTACTACTCGGTGATCTACCAGGCCATCGAGGAGATCGAGGCGGCGCTCAAGGGCATGCTCAAGCCGGAGTTCGAGGAGGTGCAGCTCGGCACCGCGGAGGTGCGCGAGATCTTCCGCTCCTCCAAGTTCGGCAACGTGGCCGGCTCGATCGTCCGGTCCGGCGAGATCCGCCGGGGCAGCAAGGCCCGGCTCCTGCGTGACGGCACGGTGATCTCCGAGAAGCTCGACATCGCGGGGTTGCGCCGGTTCAAGGACGACGTCACCGAGGTCCGCGAGGGCTACGAGTGCGGTATCAACCTCGGCAGCTTCAACGACCTGCAGGTCGGCGACGTCATCGAGACGTTCGAGGAGCGCGAGAAGCCGCGCGACTGACCGGCACCGCCGGGGGCGGCCGCGACGGCGCAGCAGTGAGCGCCAGTGGCCGCCCCGGTGGCCGGTGGGCCGCGAGGTCCGGACAAGCAGAGCCAGAGAGGGTGAGGGGTCATGGCCGACCCGGCACGGGCACGCAAGGTGGCCGACCGCATCAAGGTGATCGTCGCGGAGTACCTCGAGCACCGGGTCAAGGACGAGCGGCTCGGGTTCGTCACGATCACCGACGTGCGGGTCACCGGCGACCTGCAGCACGCCTCGATCTTCTACACCGTCTTCGGCGGTGACGCCGAACGAGCCGACAGCGCAGCAGCGCTCGAGGCCGCACGGGGCAAGATCCGCACGGCCGTCGGCAAGGGGACGGGCATCCGGCTGACCCCGAGCATCGAGTTCATCGCGGACGCGATCCCCGAGGGGGCGGCGCACCTCGAGGAGGCCCTGCAGCGAGCGAAGCAGCGGGACGCCGAGCTGGCCGCTGCAGCCGCGAACGCCCGGCACGCCGGCGACCCCGATCCCTACCGCAAGCCGCACGCGGACGAGGACACCGGCACGGACGAGCGCTCCTGACGTGGCCGGGGGCGCGGGCGACGGTCTGCTCGTCGTCGACAAGCCGGGGGAGTGGACCAGCCACGACGTGGTGGCGCGGTGCCGCCGGCTGTGCGGCACCCGGCGCGTCGGGCACGCCGGCACCCTCGACCCGATGGCCACCGGGGTCCTGGTGCTGGGCGTCGGCCGGGCGACCCGGCTGCTCACCTTCCTCGTCGGTTGCGACAAGAGCTACACGGCGACGGTCCGGTTGGGCCAGTCGACCCTCACCGACGACGCCGACGGCGAGGTGACCGACACGTATGACGTCACGCACCTCACCGACGAAGCGGTCGCCGAAGCCGTGGACGCACTGACCGGCGAGATCGACCAGGTCCCGAGTGCGGTCAGCGCGATCAAGATCAAGGGGGAGCGGTCCTACGCACGGGTGCGCGCGGGCGAGGACGTCGAGTTGCCCGCCCGCCGGATCACGGTGTCCCGCTTCGAGATCCGCGACCAGCGGACTCTCGAGGTCGACGGGGTGCCGGTGCGTGACGTCGACATCGCGGTGGACGTGTCGTCGGGGACCTACGTGCGAGCCCTCGCGCGTGACCTCGGCCGTGCCCTCGGAGCGGGTGGGCACCTCACCGCACTGCGACGCACCCGCGTCGGCCGGTTCGGTCTCGACGTGGCGCGGCCCCTCCGACAGCTCGTGGACGCGGGAACGGCCGAGGGCGCCGTCCTGCCGCTGGCAGACGCGGCCCGCCTGGCCCTCGCGACCCGCGAGCTGACCGCCGAGGAGGCGACGGCCGTGGGCCACGGCCAGCGCATCCCGTCGACGCGGCCCCACCGGGACGAACCGGTCGCCGCGTTCGCGCCGGACGGTCGACTCGTCGCCGTGCTCGACGAACGCGACGAGCTGGCGCGGTCGCACGTCGTGTTCGCGCCGTCCTGACCCACGCCAGGACCTACGCTGCCGGCATGGGTTGGTGGAGCGCGCGTCTCCTGCCGCGCCTGATGCAGCGGTCACTGGACCAGCCGCTCCTGCACGAGCGACGTCTCGACACGTGTCGGGGTCTGTCCGGCGAGGTGGTGGAGCTGGGGTTCGGATCGGGCCTCAACCTCGCCGCCTATCCGGACGGCGTGACCGGTGTCTGGGCGGTGGAGCCGTCGGACGAGGCTTGGCGGCTGGCCACCGACCGTCGTGCCGGGGTCGGGTTCCCGGTGCGTCGCGTCCCGCTGCACGGGGACCGGATCGACCTGCCCGACGGTTCGGCGGACGCCGCCCTGGCCACCTTCACCCTGTGCACCGTCCCGGACCTGGAGGCCACGCTCGGCGAGGTGCTTCGGGTGCTGCGTCCGGGTGGACGGTTGCACTTCCTCGAGCACGGCCTCGCGCCCGACGCAGGTGTCGCTCGCTGGCAGCGCCGACTCGACCCGGTGCAGCAGCGCCTGGCCGGAGGCTGCCACCTGACGCGTGACATCCCGGGAGCGCTCGCGGGGTGCGGGTTCGACGTCGTGCTGGACCACGCCGCATACCTGCCGTTCACCCGGGCGAGCCGGCCGTGGTCGTTCGTGCGTTCCGGGCGGGCCCGCGCGCCCGGCTCCGGTCCACCGGATGGTTGCTGATTTGGTCAACTCGGTTGCCGGGGCCCGGCGGTGGGTGGACGGTGAAATATGCGCGCGCTGCCGGAGGTCAGGCGTGTCCTGCTCGGTTGGGGTCTGACGACCGCAGCCGGCCTCGTCGTCCGGGTGGTGATGCTGGTCTACAGCTTCCGTGCCGGCGGCGCCGCGCTCGTCGCGGTCTACGGTGTCGCCTCCGTGCTCCCGGCCGCGCTGGCCACCCCCCTCGTGACCGGTCTGGGCGCCCGAGCCGGCATGGACCGGATGCTGCGCGCGACGACGGTGCTGCGCGCCGTGCTCCTCGCGTGCGGAGCGGCCGGAGTCGCGCTCGACCTGCCTCCCGCATCGGTCATCGCCGTGATCTGTGCCTCCGCGGCGCTGTCCGGTTCCTACCGGCCACTGCAGGCGGTCATGATGCCCTGGCTGGTCGGGACGCCCGCCGAGCTGAGCACCGCGAACGTGCGGGCGACCATGATGGAGAACGCCGCTGGGCTGCTCGGGCCGGCCGCGGGCGGCGTGCTGCTGATCCTGGGGGACCCGGTCGAGGGTCTGGTGGCGGGTGCGGTCCTGATGGCGTGCGCGGCGGTGTCCCTGCGGGCCCTCCGGGTGCCACCCGAAGCGCGGGGGCAGGCGAGCGCCAGGGACGCCACTCGCGACCTGCTGGCCGGCGTGCCGGCCCTCAGTCGAGTCATCCCACCGGGTGGTGCCCTGCTGCTGACCGCGATGCAGGTCTTCACCCGCGGCGTGTTGCTGGTGCTCGTGGTGGTGCTCTCTCTCGACGTCCTCCAGCTGGGGGATGGTGCGGTGGGGTGGCTCACCGCGATGATCGGGCTCGGGGGCCTGGCGGGCGGCGCCATCGCGTCCTCGGTGCTGCGGGTGACCCGGCTGGCGCGGTGCTTCTGCGGCGGCATCCTGCTGTGGGGGCTGCCGCTGGTGCTGCTGGGATTCTGGCCGAGCCCGTTCACCGCGTTCTTCGCCTTCTTCGTGGTGGGCGTGGGGAATGCCCTGGAGGACGGGGGGCTCTACACGCTGATCCCGCGAGTGGTCGGGCCACGGCAGGCCGCCGGCGCGCTCGGCTTCCTCGAGCTGGTGATCTTCGTCGCCGCCTCGCTGGGCTCCCTGTCGGCCCCGGCCCTGTCCGCGAGTCTGGGGACGACGCGAGTGCTGTTGGTGCTGGGGCTGGTGCTGGTCGGCCTGGCCGGCGCGTATGCCGCAGCGTGTCGTCGCGTGGACCGGGAGCTGCCCGCCCCGGGGCCGGAACTCGAGCTGCTGCGCGGCCTGCCCCAGTTCACGCCGCTGCCACTGGTCTCGGTCGAGCAACTGCTCGACGGCGCGGAGAAGCGGCACTACCCCGCGGGCGCGGCCGTCGTCGTCGAGGGGGAGCCCGGGGACGACTTCCACGTCATCGAGGGCGGGAGTGCGGCCGTGGCCGTCCGGGGGGTCGAGCGGCCTGCGCTCGGAGTCGGCGACGGGTTCGGTGAGATCGCCCTCCTGCGGGACGTGCCCCGGACCGCCACGATCACGGCCAAGACCGAGCTGGAGACCCTGGCGCTGTCGCGACAGGACTTCCTCACCGCGGTGACCGGCAACCGGGTCAGCGCGGTGGCGGCCGACGAGATCGCGCGTGCGCGACTCTCCGGGGACCCGCAGGACACCGGTGAGGCGCCGTGACCTCACCGACGACCGACCCGTGGTCCGATCCACCGGACGGGTGGGGACCGATGCACGCGTTCGTGCCACGCATGCTGGTCGAGTGGCTCGCCGAGCACCCGGATCGCCACCACCGGTCGATCGAGGGCAGCATGGCGCAGATCGACCTGTCGGGGTTCACCCGGCTCACCGATCGACTCGCCCGCCGCGGCCCGGTGGGAGCGGAGGAGCTCAGCGATGCCTTGAGCCGCGTCTTCTCCGCGATGCTCGAGGTGGCCCGACAGGAAGACGCCGACCTGATCAAGTGGGGTGGCGACGCCGTGTTGCTGCTCTTCCGGGGCGGTCCGCACGCCGTCCGGGCTGCGCGATGCGCGCACCAGATGCGGCGGGTGCTGCGGGAGGTCGGCCGGCTCGAGACGTCCGCGGGTCGCGCCGTGTTGCGGATGTCGGCCGGGGTGCACACCGGCCGGTTCGACTTCTTCCTGTGTGGCGACCCCGACATCCACCGTGAGCTGCTGGTGGCCGGGCCGGCCACCACCCGTGTCGCGCTGCTCGAGCACGACTCGCGTGCCGGACAGATCGTGGTCAGCGAGGCCACCGCCGCCCGGCTCGGCCATCGCGTGGTCGGCGCCCGCGCCGGCGCGGGTGTCCTGCTCCGGAGCTGCCCCCGGGCGCAGGTGGATCCCGGCCGCCCTCGGACCGGGCCCGCGACCGGGCCGGATCCCGCCGCCGGGCTGTCCCCGGCGATCCGGACCCACGTGCGCGAACAGCCGGGGGAGTCCGAGCACCGCGCGCTCGCGGTGGGCTTCCTGCGCTTCGGCGGGGTGGACGAGCTGCTGACGACGCGCGGGCCGGCCGTGGTGGCCGAAGCGCTGGACCGCTGCGTCCGCACCGTGCAGCACGCCACTCGCGAGCTCGGGGTGACCTTCCTCGAGAGTGACATCGACGCGGGCGGCTGCACCATCATGCTCGTCGCCGGCGCCCCGCGCAGTCGCGGTCACGACGAGGAACGCCTGCTGCGGGCGGAGCGCCGCGTCCTCGACAGCGCGCCGCTGCTGGAGGTGCGCGGCGGGGTCCACCGCGGGCACGCCTTCGCCGGCTACTTCGGCCCGTCCTTCCGACGCACCTACTCGGTGAAGGGTGACGTGGTCAACGTGGCGGCGAGGCTCGCGGGACTTGCCGCACCGGGCGAGCTGCTGGCCACGCCGGAGACGGTCGCCGCGTCACCGACCGCGTTCGCCACGGACGACCGCGGTGAGATGGAGCTCAAGGGCAAGCCGCGCCCGGTGCACGTGGTGAGCGTGGGCGCGTCCCGCGGGTCCCGCGTCACCGTCGACGCCGAGCTGCCCTTCGTCGGCCGCCGGGCCGAGTTGGCGTCGCTGCGCGACGTCCTCGAGGCAGCGCGGCACCGACGGGGCGCCGTGGTGGAGGTGGTGGGGCGTCCCGGGATCGGCAAGACGCGGTTGGTGCAGGAACTGCGCGGCGAGGCCCCGGACCTGACCGTGTTGTCCACGGCGTGCAGCACCTATGAGTCCACCACCGCCTACTTCCCGTTCCGCAGCCTGCTGCGGCAAGCGGTGGGCATCCCGGGCACCGCGGACGCCGAGCTGGTCCTGCGCCGCCTCGTCGACCGGGTGCGCGACAACGCCCCGCAGCTGGTCGACTGGCTCCCCTTGCTGGCGCTGCCGTTGGACCTCGAGCTGCCCTCGTCGAGGCGGACCACCGAGCTGGCCGAGGGGTTCCGCAAGGCGCGCCTGGAGTCCGTGACGATCGAGTTCCTGCACCACGTCCTCCCGACACCCACCCTGATGGTGTTCGACGAGGCCCAGTACATGGACGACTCCTCCGTCGACCTGCTGCGCCGCCTGGAAGTCGAGGCGGAGAGCCGTCCGTGGGCCGTCCTGGTCCTCCGTCGGGAGCACCCGGCGGGGTTCAGCGCGACGGGGACGGCGACGTCATACCGGCGGTTGGATCTCGAGCCGATCGCACCGGGTGAGGCGCTGGAGCTCCTGGCGTCCGCCACCCGGGAGGCCCCGATGACCTCGGCAGCCCTGCGCACCATCGCCGGACGCGCCGGAGGCAACCCGATGTTCCTGCAGTCCCTCGCCCTGGTGGCCGAGCGGACCGGGAGCGTGGTGGACCTGCCGGAGTCGGTGGAGGCGGTCGTCGCGGCCGACATCGACCGCCTGGACGCCGGTGACCGGACGCTGCTGCGGTCGGCCGCGGTGCTGGGCGTCGCCTTTCCCGAGCGATGGCTGCGGAAGATGCTGCCGGCACCCGACGCGCTCGACCGGGCCGCGCGGGAGCGGCTCGGGGACTTCCTCCGGCGTGACGGGCCCACCGGGCTGAGGTTCCGGCACGCGCTGCTGCGGGACGTCGCCTACGAGGGCCTGCCGTTCCGGCTGCGCAAGACCCTCCATGATCGCGCGGGCGGCGCGATCGAGCGGGAGAGCACCGACCCCGACCAGTTCTGCGAGCTGCTGTCGATCCACTACTTCCACGCGGGCCGGGCCGAGCGGGCGTGGACCTACTCGCTGGCGGCCGGGGAGCGGGCCCGCGCCAAGTACGCCCACGGGGAGGCGATCGAGTTCTACGAGCGGGCCATCGCGGCGGGGCGACTGGCCGGTGTGTCCGATGCGCAGCTGGCCGCGTCGCTGGAAGCGCTGGGTGAGGTGCGGGAGGTGGCCGGGCTGTCCAGGGAGGCGGCCGACGCCTTCCGCCTGGCCCGTCGACAGGCCCGCGAGGACCCGGTGCGGGTCGCCGAGCTGTTGTTCAAGGAGGCGCGGATCGACCACCGACTCGGACTCTTCGCCCCGTCCTACCGGCTGCTCACGCGGGGCAGACGAGTGCTCGCATCGGTGCCCGGTCCTGATGCCGCCGTGGCTCGTTCGCACCTGGCCGCGCGCTACAGCTTCGGCCGCTACCTGCAGGGCCGGACGAGTGACGCCATCACCTGGGGTCGGACGGCGGTGCGGGAGGCCGAGGGCACGGCCGACCGGGCGGCCATGGCCTACGCCTACAACGTCCTGCACGTCGCCCACCTGCACTTCGGGCAGCCCGAGGACCGCCCCTACGGCCGGCTCGCGCTGGCGGCGTTCGAGGAGGTCGGCGACCTCCCGGCGCAGGCCTACTGCACCACCAATCTCGCCATCGACGAGTTGCAGGCGGGCACGTGGGGCGAGTCCCTCGCCCTCCTGCGCCGGTCCGCCGAGGCCTTCGCCCGCATCGGTGACGCAGCTGGGCGGGCGAACGCCCGCTACGGCGAGGCGGACGTGCTGGTCCGGCAGGGCCGGATGAGCGAGGCGCTCCCGCTGCTCGAGGAAGCCATGCAGACCGCGCGCGCCTTCGACGACGAGGGGTTGTTCGCCCTGGCCCTGCGCGAGCACGCCCGAGCGCTGAGCGGTCTCGGCCGCCCCGACGAGGCTCTCCTCGCCCTGGTCGACGCCCGGAGACGCTTCGAGGCCCTCAAGATGCCGGCCGAGGTGCGCGTCGTGGACGCCGCCAGGGGGGAGACCCTCCTGCGGCAGGACCGCCCCGGCGACGTCCTGGATCTGGTCATGGATGCGCTCGAGGGCGCGGGACCGGCCGACCATGACGAGGGGTGGAGCGCGTTGCGGCGGGTCCGTGGGTTCGCCCTGTTGGCACTGGGCCGACCGCTGGACGCGGCGCTGGCCTTCCACGACGCGGCCGCCTGCGGGGACCCTCCCGACGGTGGGTACGAACGGGCGTTGCGGCTGCTGGGGGAGGCTCAGGCGGTGGAGGCACTCGGCCAGGACTCCGCCGAGCTCCGCGGCCGGGCCGCGTCCGCGTTGGAGCGCCTCGGCGTGGTGCGGCATCCGCATGAGCGGTGAGCGCGGTGTCGGGGCCCCGCGACGTCGAGAGGGGGTGCACCCGACCGACACCGGCGTACGCTGACAGCGTGCGGCCCGACCCCGCCGCGCGCACCGACGAGCCGCCGGTCTCCGCGGAGCAGGCGGCGGCCCTGCTTGCGGCCAAGGACTTCGCCGCCGCCCGGGCGGCCCACCTACGGCTGCTCGCCGACGGTGACGACCCGGCCCTGCTGGAGGGTCTCGGCCTCGCCTGCCGGGCGCTGGGCGACATCCGGGGGTCCGTCGACGCCTACGAGCGGGCCTACCAGCTGTGGGTCGTCGCGGGTGCGGGCGGGGCCGCCGGCGTGGTGGCCACCACCTTGGCCGACCTCGAGCTGACCGAGCTCGGTGGCTCCGCGGTCGCCGCAGGGTGGCTGGCCCGGGCCCGGCACCACCTCGGCACCGATCCCGATCATCCGGGCCACGTCGCGCTCGAGGCGCTCTGTGCCTACCGGGCGCTCGCCTACGAGAAGGACCCGATCGCCGCGCACGCCTTCGCGTCGCGCTCCGTCGCCCATGCTCGCCGGGTCGGCGACGGGACCGGCGAGATCATGGGCAAGGCCTTCCTCGGCTTCACCGCGGTCTCCCAGGGCGACCTCGCCCACGGCTTCGACCTGCTGGACGAGGCCACGGCCGCGGCCCTTGCGGGTGAGCTGCCGCCGCTCGCGGACCTGGACGTGTACTGCCTGCTGATCACGGCGTGCGAGCGGGTGCGCGACCTGGACCGGGCGGACCAGTGGGCCCAGCGCGTGCTGTCCATGGCCACCGGCAGTGATGCTCGTGCCTTCGCCACGTTCGCCCGCACCCAGTACGCCAGCCTGCTGATCATGCGCGGTCGGTGGGCCGAGGCCACCGTCCACCTCGACCGGGTCATCGCGCACGCCGAGGACCACCCGATGACGGCCGCGATGGCCATGGTGTTGCGGTCCGCCCTGAGCCGGCGGCAGGGCCGGCTCGACCAGGCCGACATCGAGCTGCGGGCGTGCGAGCGCGAGCCGTATCGCCGGGCCGTGCGTCACCTGGTGCTCGCCGCTCGCGCGTCGCTGGAGCTCGAGCGCGGGAACGCCCAGGAGGCGGCCGACCTCGCCGAGCGCTATCTGCACGCGGTGGCCCCGGCGGACCTGGTCGAACGGGTCGACGGGCTCGAGGTCCTCGCCCGCGCCCGGCTGACCTTGAACGACCTCGGAGCGGCCGACGCCGCTGTCGGCGAGCTGGAGTCGGTCGCGGCATCCGTCCCGACCGCGGCGATCCGGGCGGTGGCGGCGTCCACCCGCGCCGAGCTGGACCGTGCGCGGGGGCGACTGGAGCAGGCCAAGGCCGCCCTCGACGCCGCGGTCACGGGTCTCGACGACATCGGGCTGACCCCGGACGCCCTCCGCGCCCGGGTGTCCCTGGCGCACGTCCTCCTGGAGCTCGGCGACGCCGGGTCCGCTCGGCGCACGGCGGAGGTGGCGCGGCAGATGGCGGTGGAGTTGGGTGCTGCGGGCGACCTCGCCGCCACGACCGACCTGCTGCGGTGCACCCGCGAGGGTGCCCCGCCGGCACCCCATGACCTCACCCCGCGCGAGGTCGAGGTCCTCCGGCTGGTGGCCGACGGGCTCACCAACGCTGACATCGCGGCCCGGTTGGTCCTCTCCCCGCGCACCGTGGAGCGGCACGTCTCCAACATCTACCTCAAGCTCGGCGTGGTGGGCTCAGCAGGGCGCACGGTCGCCGTCGCCCACGCCCGCCGGACCGGGGTCGTCCGGTAAGGATCTCCTGATCTGCGTGTGCCGGTGGCGGATCTACGTGTCCACACGCTTTCCCGGCAGGTACCCGCGCGGCAGCGTGGTCGGTGTCCACACGCTCCCTGGAAGGTGACCGAGATGACCGAGATGACCGAGACCAACACCGAACTGCACACCGAGTTCGACACGCAGCGGGCCGAGGAGTTCGCCGGTCGGCTGGTCACGATGCTGGACGACGCGTCCCTGGTGCTGCTCACGAGCGTCGGCCAGCGCACCGGGCTGTTCGACGCCATGGCCGGCCTCGGCCCGGCGACCAGCACCGAGGTGGCGCGGGCCGCGGCCCTCGACGAGCGCTACGTGCGGGAGTGGCTGGGCGGCACGGTGGTCGGCGGCCTCGTGGACTTCGACCCGGTGCGCCGCACCTACGTCCTCCCGCCCGAGCACGCCGCCTTCACGACGACCGCGGCGGGGCCCGACAACCTCGGGTTCTTCGCGCAGTACATCAGCCTGATGGGCGCCATCGAGCCCGAGATCGATCGCGTGTTCCGCGAGGGCGGCGGGGTGCCCTACTCCGCCTACCCGTCCTTCCAGGAACTGCAGCGCGACGAGACGGCTCGGGTCTTCGACGCCGCCCTGGTGCCGACGATGCTTCCCCTGGTGCCCGGGCTCGTCGAGCGGTTGGAGGCGGGCATCGACGTGGTCGACATCGGCACGGGAGCCGGTCACGCCGTCAACGTCATGGCACGGGCGTTCCCGCGGAGCCGGTTCCTCGGCGTGGACATCTCCGAGGAGGGCATCGGGCTCGGCCGCGCGGAGGCGGCCGACTGGGGCCTCGCCAACGCCCGGTTCGAGGTGACCGACGCCGCCGCTCTCGCCGGCTCCTTCGACCTGATCACGGCATTCGACACCGTCCACGACCAGGCGGAGCCCACCACGCTGCTGCACGCGATCGCCGACGCCTTGGCCGACGACGGGGTCTTCCTGATGGGCGACATCGCGTTCTCGAGCAATCTGGAGGACAACGTCGGCAACCCGTTCGCACCGACCGTTTTCGCCCTCTCGGTCTTCCACTGCCTCACCGTCTCGCTTGCCTACGGCGGGGAGGGGCTGGGCACCGCGTGGGGCGAGCAGCGGGCGCGGGAGATGCTGGCCGCGGCGGGTTTCGGCGACGTCACCACGGCGCAGGTCGAGGGTGACCCGCTGAACGTCTACTACATCGCTCACCGGACGTCCGCCTGACGCCGTCGGCGAGGGCGGGCACCGGTGCGGACGGGCCGTGTGGTCGGGTCAGGTCGAGCCGGCCCGGATGTCCTGGGTGAACAGCAGGTAGAGCAGCGTGTCCCCGTGGTTGCGGTGGCTCTGCCGGTAGTCCGTGCAGAAGACCGCGCCGGTGTTCACGACGCCCTTGCGATGGCAGGCGGGCACGACGGCGAGGTCGCCGGTGGCCGACGAGCTCGCGACGACCTTCACGTGGGGCACG
The DNA here is from genome assembly GCA_964425155.1 of uncultured Ornithinicoccus sp. Taxonomy (GTDB): domain Bacteria; phylum Actinomycetota; class Actinomycetes; order Actinomycetales; family Dermatophilaceae; genus Segeticoccus. Next base: position 12,097 of record CAYRLV010000075.1, read on the forward strand.
CCGCGGTGGCCGCACAGGCTCTTGTCGCAGCGGATGATCAGGGTGGCCGGGTGGTGGCGGGTGTAGAGGTCACCGGAGCCCGTGGTGAGGTTGGCGATCAGCTGCACCACGAGACTGTCCGCGTGACAGCCGGTCGACTCGGTGCAGGCACCCAGCGAGAGCAGGACGCCCGTCGAGGCACCCTGCGGGAGCACCGCGACTCCGCACAGCGGCTGGGACCGGGTGGTGCGGGTGCACCCACCGTCTCCTGCCGCGGCGGTCAGTGGCACCCCCGCCTCGCTCGGCACGATCCGCAGCGTCTTCAGCACGTCGAACGGGTCGCTCGGTCGCACCGTCGGCGGACCACCGTAGCCATCGGTCCGGGGCGTGGCGGAGACGATCACCCCGTTGGCGAAGGTCGAGTAGGTGACGGTGAAGGTGGCGCTCGGGGTGTGCGCCGGCATGGTGACTGTCGAGGGGTCCAACGACCCGGGACCGGTCGCGGACAGGTCGATCGTCGTGGCGTGCTCGAACGTGGCGGGGTGGCCGTGGGACGAGGACAGCGTCACGGTCACCTGGAACGGATCGCCTTGTTGCACCAGCACGTCCGGCACGGCCTGCGCGGGTGAACCCTCGGGCGCACTGACGGTCGACGAGACCTGCGCACTGATCGTGGCCGGCGGCGGACCGTATCCGGCGCTCGCCGACGGGAGGGTACCGGCGACGAGGGCGACCACCGCCAGCAGCGCGGCGAGCAAGGGGCCGCGGCGGAGCGCGAGGGCGAGGGGGTTCCGGACGTTCGACCTGGAGGTCATGAGCCGCTCCTGAGCGGGGTGGCCCCGAGGCTACCGCTCGGTGATCGGCCCGTCAGCGGAATGCACGAAGTGCCACCGGACAGCGGTCGGCCCGGGACGTCATACGTCCCGGGCCGACCCGCCTGACTGCTGTCGCCGTCAGAAGTTGATCATGTGCCCCTCGATGCCGTGGACGGCCTCCTTGAGGGCCTCGCTCAGCGTCGGGTGCGCGTGGATGTTGCGGGCGACCTC
>CAYRLV010000076.1:0-12831 GCA_964425155.1 uncultured Ornithinicoccus sp.
CTGGGCCGCTGGTGGTACTACTCGCGCACCTACGAGGGACGCCAGTATGCGGTGCACTGTCGCCTGCCGTTCGTGGCCGGGCAAGGACGCCCCACGCCCGAGCCCGGCGTCGACCTGGACGGGGAGCAGGTGCTCCTGGACGGCAACGTCGAGGCCGAGGGGCAGGAGTTCTTCTCGCTCGGCGGCTTCGAGGTGAGCCCGGACGGCCACCGGTTGGCCTACGCCGTGGACGTCCAGGGCGACGAGCGATTCGCCCTGCGGATCAAGGAGCTGGGCGACGACGGGACCAGCACGGTCATCGACGAAGCCGTCGACGGCATCGGCTACGGGCTGGCCTTCTCCCGGGACGGAGGGCACGTCTTCTACACCAGGGTCAACGACGCCTGGCGCCCGTTCCAGGTGTGGCGGCACGAGGTCGGCACGGACGCCGCCGACGACGTGCTCGTCTTCGAGGACCCGGACGAGCGGTTCTGGGTGGGGGTGGGCGCCTCCCGCGACGACCGGTTCGTGGTCATCCAGTGCGGCTCGACGACGACCTCGGAGGTCCTGCTGGTGGACGCCGCGACCCCGCTCGAGGCGCCTCGGGCCGTGGCGCCGCGCCGGCACGGTGTGGAGTACGACGTCGAACCGGCGGGCGACCGGCTGCTGGTCGTGCACAACGCCGGCGACCCGGACTTCGAGCTCGCCAGCGCACCGCTGGACGCGACCGGGGCCGACCAGTGGGCGCCGGTGTTGCCCCGCCGGGCCGGTGAGCGGATCGTGGCGGTGGAGGCGTTCGAGCAACACGCCATCGTCTCGCTGCGTCGCGACGGTCTGACGGCACTGCGCGTCCTTCCGCGAGACCCCAACAGTGAGACCGGGTTCGGCCCGTCCCACGACCTGGAGTTCGACGAGCCGATCTACAGCGTCGCGACCGGCAACAACCCCGCATACGACACGACCATGCTGCAGGTGAGCTTCGAGTCGTTGGTGACCCCGGAGTCGGTCTATGACTACGACCTGGTGGAGCGCACCCTCACCCTGGTGAAGCGGCAGCCGGTGCTCGGTGGCTACGACCCCGCCGACTACGTGCAGCGGCGGGAGTGGGCCACGGCGTCCGACGGCACCCGCGTGCCGATCTCGCTCGTGGCCCGTGCGGACGTGCGGCCGGACGGGACGGCCCCGGGGCTGCTGTACGGCTACGGGTCGTACGAGGTCTCCATCGACCCCAGCTTCTCGGTGGCGCGGCTGTCGCTGCTCGACCGGGGCGTGGTGTTCGCGATCGCGCACCCGCGCGGGGGCGGCGAGATGGGCCGACGCTGGTACGAGGACGGCAAGCTGCAGCACAAGAAGCACACCTTCACCGACTTCGTCGCCTGCGCGGACCGGTTGATCGAGTCGGGCTGGGTCGCACCGGAAAAGCTTGCTGCAGAGGGGCGTTCGGCCGGTGGGCTGCTGATGGGCGCGATCACGAACCTGGCGCCCGACCGGTTCCGGGCGGTGCACGCCGGCGTCCCCTTCGTCGACGCGCTCACCACCATCCTCGACCCGTCCCTGCCGTTGACGGTGGGGGAGTGGGAGGAGTGGGGCGACCCGCTGCACGACCCGGACGTCTACGCCTACATGAAGTCCTACACGCCCTACGAGAACATCGCGGCCACGGACTACCCGGCGATCCTGGCGACCACCAGCCTCAACGACACCCGGGTCTACTTCGTCGAGCCGGCCAAGTGGGTCGCACGGCTGCGGGAAACCGTCACCTCCGACCCGGTCAAGCGGCCGGTGCTGCTGCGCACCGAGATGGTCGCCGGGCACGGGGGCAAGAGTGGCCGGTATGACGCGTGGCACCAGCGCGCGTTCGAGCTCGCCTTCCTGCTCGACCAGCTCGGCGCCGCCTGAGCCGGGAGTCCGCTCCCGCGGAGGAGCCGCGGCCCTGGACTCAGCGGCTCACCGGTTGACGAGGCGCTTGCGGACGATGGCGACCGGGCAGGCGGCCCGCCGCAGCACGTCGTTGCTCACCGACCCGAGCAGCAGACCGGTGAACCCGCCGGTGCCGCGGGCGCCGACGATGACCAGGTCGGCGTCGCTGGACCGCTCGACGAGCAGCTTGAGCGGGTTGCCGCGCACGACCTCCTGGCGCACCTTGACGTCCGGGTAGGTCGCGGCCGCGCTCTCGAGCGACTTGGCGACCGCGGCCTGCTTGTCCGCCTCGTAGCTCGGCCAGTCGGAGGTCGCGACGTCCGCGACGTCCTGCCGGCGCTCCGGCCACCAGGCGTGCAGCACCAGCAGCTCGGCCCCACGCTGGTCGGCCTGCAGGTAGGCGTAGTCCACGGCCCGGAGGGAGTCGGGGGACCCGTCGACCCCGACGACGACGCGACGGTGGCTGAGGTGGTCGGCCTCGGCGTGCCGCACGACCGTCACCGGCGAGTGGGCGTGCTCCGCGACCTGCAGGGCGACCGAGCCGAGTGCGCTCGGCATGAGCGTGCTCTGGCCGCGGGCGCCCACGACCACCAGCTCGGCCCCGTGCGAGGCCCGGATGAGAGCGGCGGACGCGAACCCGGAGGCGCTGACCCCGGTCACCGGGACGTCGGGCGCGATGGTGTGGATGCGAGCCTTGGCGTCCTCGAGAATCCGCTCGCTGGAGGCGACGAGAGAACTCTGGTCGGCTCCACCGCCGAAGATCGCGGACGGCTCGTCGGGGGCGAACGCGTGGACCAGGTGGATCGGGAGATGGCGGCGACCGGCCTGGGCTGCGGCCCACTCGAGTGACATCTTGCCGAGGGGCGAGCCGTCCACCCCGACGACGATGCTGCCCTTGCGCGGTGTCTTGTCCATGAGGGACTCCCTTCGGCCACCGGGCGAATGCCCGTCTCCTTCGACTGTAGCCACCTCGGGGGCCGGAGTCAGGTCCAACCCGGGCGTGCCGCGACACTGGTGGGCATGAATCTGCCCCTGCCGGAACCGGCCGCCCCGCAGACGGATACCGCCACGCGCTTCCTCGACTACCTGGACTTCTACCGCTCGGTCGTCACCGCCAAGGTGACGGGGCTGTCCGACGAGGATCTGCGCACCAGCAGGCTGCCCTCGGGCTGGACGCCGATCGAGCTGGTGAAGCACCTCGTGTTCATGGAGCGGCGATGGCTGCGCTGGGGGTTCCGCGGCGAGCAGGTCCCCGATCCGTGGGGCGACAACGGGCCGGAGGACCGCTGGGCGGTGGACTTGGACGAGTCGCTGGACGGCCTCCTGGACGCGCTCCGCCGCGGCGGTGAGCAGACCCGGTCGATCGTGGAGGGAGCCGGGTTGCGCGACCGGGCGGCGGTCGGGGGCCGCTTCGCCACGGCGGCCGACGCGCCGACCCTCGAGTGGATCCTGTTCCATGTCCTGCAGGAGTACGCCCGGCACACCGGCCACCTCGACATCGCCCGGGAGCTGATCGACGGCGCCACCGGCGAGGACTGAGAGCAGCCGCGGCGGCACCGTGGGGAGGATCGAGGGGGCGATCCCCCCACGGATCATCCCCGGTGTTGCGGCGGCGCAAAAGTGCTACAGGTGATTGACGTACGGCCGTGTGATCGTCGAATATAGGCGCACAGCGCGAGGAGGCCGGCCGTGACCACGTTGTACGCGACTCCACAGATCGTGCGGGAGGATCGCCCGGACGGTGGCATCCTGCTGCGTTCCGCCGAGCCCCTCGCGGACCATCCGGCGACGATCCTGCACTCGTTGCGCGAATGGGCCGCGGTCGACCCGGAGCACGCGTTGGTCGCCGAGCGTGCCGGGGACGAGTGGCGAACGGTCAGCTACGGCGAGGCGGTCGCGGCCGCGGAGTCGATCGGGCAGGGGCTGATCGACCTCGGGCTGGGCGCCTCCAGGCCCCTGCTGGTGCTCTCCGGCAACTCGGTCGACCACCTGCTGGTGACGCTCGGCGCGATGACCGCAGGCGTTCCGGTGGCGCCGACCAGCACCGCATACTCGCTGCAGTCGCAGGACCACCACCGGATCCGCGAGATCGTCGAGTTGGTCACTCCCGGCGCGGTTTTCGCCGCGGACGCCGATCGGTTCGGTGCCGCGCTGGACGCGGTGGCGGGTGTGCCGAGGATCGCCAGCGTCCGGGCACCCGGCGTCGACCGGACCGTGCACGAGTTGCGTGACACGGCGCCCGGCGACGGGGTGCGCAGCGCCGCGGCAACGCTGGGCCCGGACAGCCTCGCCAAGATCCTGTTCACGTCGGGCTCGACGGGCAGCCCCAAGGGAGTCCTGACCACGCACGGCATGCTGGCGTCCAACCAGCAGATGATGCGGCAGGTCTGGCCGTTCCTGGTGCAGGAGCGGCCGATCATCGTCGACTGGCTGCCGTGGAGTCACACCTTCGGCGGCAGCCACAACCTGGACATGATGGTGGTGAACGGCGGCACCATCTACGTCGACGACGGCGGGCCAGCGCCCGCCGTGATGCCGCGGACCCTGGCGAACCTGGCCGACGTGCCCCCGACGATCTTCTTCAACGTGCCCGCCGGATATGCCCAGCTGGTCCCGGTGCTCGAGAGCGACGCGGCGTTCGCCGCGCGGTTCTTCTCGCGGATGCGGTTGCTGTTCAACGCGGCCGCCGCTCTGCCGAGCGCGCTGCGTGAGCGGCTGTGCGCCGTCGCGGAACGGACTGCCGGCCGGCACATCCCGGTCACCGGCTCGTGGGGGCTGACCGAGACCGCTCCGGCCGTCACCAACGCCCACTTCGAGTTCGACGACGCCCGGCAGATCGGTGTGCCACTGCCCGGGGCGGAGGTGCTGCTCGCCCCGGTGGAGGAGGGCTACGAGATCCGCACGCGCGGCCCGATGGTGACGCCGGGATACTTCCGCCGGCCCGACCTGACGCAGGCCGCGTTCGACGACGAGGGCTTCTACCGGACCGGCGACGGAGTGCAACTCGCCGACGAGTCGGACCCGAACGCCGGGCTGTTGTTCGACGGTCGGGTCGCCGAGGACTTCAAGCTGAGCTCCGGAACCTTCGTGCGGGTCGGCGCCGTGCGCACCGCCTTGCTGTCCGCCCTGCCCGTGCTGACCGACGCGGTGATCGTCGGCCAGGACCGCGACGAGCCTTGCGCGCTGGCCTGGCTCAACGCCGGCGAGGCGCAGAAGCTGCTCGGCCGTGAGCCCACGGCCGACGGCGCCACCTTCGTCGACGAGGAACTGTCCATGCATCTGGCGCGGGCGCTGGGCCACCACGGCAGGCAGACCGGTCGGGCCGGGCGGATCGAGCGGATCCTGCTGATGACGACGCCGGCGGACCTCGACGCCGGCGAGATCACCGACAAGGGCTACGTCAACCAGCGCCGCGTCATCGCCCTGCGAGCGGAGCTGGTCCGGCGACTGTATGACGAGCCGAGCCACCCGAGCGTCATCACCGCTGCCGTTGCCGACACCCAGGGGACGGACGCGACGGCCGGCCAACCCACGGCGCCGACACGGCCGGCAGCAGGGTGAGCCGACTCAGCCGGCGGGCGCCTCGTCCTCGGCCTCGACCTCGGCGAGCAGCTCCGAGCCGGCAACCACCTTCGCGGCGAAGTGGGTGTGCATCCAGTCCAGGTGGTCGTGCCGGCTGCGCATGATGCGCAGCGTGTCCCAATTGGGGAAGGCCTGCTGCAGGACGTGCTGCTGCATCAGCCGCGGGTCGACCTCGAAGACGTGCTGGAAGGTCTCCTGGGCCACTTCGTTCGCGCGCACCGCCTCCGGCGCGGTCATCTGCTCCGTGTAGCGGTACGGAGCAGTGGGCGGCAGGCCCTCCGGACGCGAAGTCTCTCCGTCGGTCACTGGACTGCTCCCTCCGGCGCGCCGTGGTCCTCATACGCGCGATCCAGGTGGTATTTGGCGGGATTCATGATGTTCAGCGGGTCGAGGGTGCGCTTGACGTCGAGCATCACCTGGAAGCCGCGGCCGAGTTCCTGGGGGACGAGGTCGACCTCGCCCTCGCGGCAGGAGCCGTGGCAGGCGGTGATCGAGCCGCCGTGGGCCAGGGCCGCCGCGGCGATGTCGCGCTTGGCGTTGACCCACAGGTCCCACGCGGTGTCGTCGAGGCGTTGCTCCCAGATGCCGATGTCGATCTCGGTGAGGTAATCGACCCCGGTGTTGCCGGAGGTGTAGCAGAACATGCCCCAGTCGTCGAAGACGTCGGTCTTGCGCCGCAGGTCGGCGACGATCTCGTGCCAGGCCTTCGAGACCGCAGGAAGCTGGGTGTAGTTCACGGCCGCGTCCTCGCAGTGCCAGCTCATCGGGATGACCTGGCCGTCCTTGGTGCGGCCGTGCAGGGGAGTGGCGTACCGGTCGTGCCGTGCCGCCCAGTCGCCCTCGGAGATCTCGTCGCCGAGATAGCGAGCGCCGTGCTCGCGGGCGATCCGGAAGAGACGCTTGCCGCCGGGGCGCACCTCGTCCTCGTAGCCGTAGAGCACCGAGCACACGAGAGCCCGCACGTCGGAGGGCTGCGGGATGTAGGCCTCGTCGTCGCGCCGCAGGTAGGCCACCTTGTACTCGTCGAACAGCACCGCCCCGGCGAAGGTGGCGACGCCGGCCCGGGCGAGTGCTCCGACACAGGCGTACGCGTCGTCGTAGTTGTCGAATGCCCAGAACGGCGACAGCTCGGCCTCCGGCTTCGGGTAGAGCTTGAGCGTGGCCTTGGTGGCGATCCCCAAGGTGCCCTGATGCCCCATGAACAGGTGCTTGAGCTGGAAGCCACTGGAGGACTTGCTGATCTTGTGGCCTCCGCCGTCACCGACGTGCATGATCTCGCCGGTGGGCAGCACGTGGTCGAAGCTCAGCACCAGGTCGCGGGTGTGACCGAACCGCGAGCCGATCAGGGACCATCCGCTGGTGCCGATCCGACCGCCCACCAACGAGCAGGGGTAGGACGCCGGGTCGTCCGGGTAGAACAGGCCGTGCGGCGCGAGGAACTCGTTCAGCTTGAGCATGTTGATGCCGGTGCCGACGGTGACCGTGCGGTTGTCGAGGTCGAGCTCGTGGACCTTGTTCATGGCCTTGAGGTCCACGACGATTCCCCCGCGGAGGGGGGCGGCGCCGTCGGTGAGGCCGGTGCCGCCGTCACGCGGAACCACCGGCACACGAAGGTCGTTCGCGATCTGCACCACCGCGGCGACCTCTTCGGTGGTGTCCGGCAGCACCGCGAGGTCGGGCAGCCGCTCGGCCCAGCGGTGGACGGGGAACGGTGCCGGCACCCGGGTGCGGTTGTAGCGGTCCGTCTTGGAGGTGAGGATCTGGTCCTCGCGAAGCACGCCGCGCAGCGCCTGGACCACGGACTCGAGATGGGTGGCGGTGAGGGTCATGGTCAGTGCCCCCCGCAGCCGCAGCCGGATCCGTTGCCGCCGCAGGAACCGCCGCCGCACCGCGTGCCGCGAGTGCGGCGGGCCCGCCCTGGCACGCCGCTGCGCTCCTGGGCGAGCCGGTAGTCGCCCAACTCGCCGCGCGATCCACCGACCTCGATGCCGAGGGACTGGGCGAGCAGCTCGTGCAGATCGAGCACGTCGATGTCCTGCTCGTCGCCCGCCGCGGTGAGCGGGCGCTCCGACCAGGGACATGCGCTGACCAGGGTGTCGACGTCCAGCTGCGCGGCCTGGTCCAGCCGATTGGCGCTGATCGCTGCGGTCAACTCGGGCTTCTCGATCGGCAGCCCGCCTCCGCCGCCGGAGCAGTAGGACCACTGGGTCACCCGGTCGACGTCCTCGAACCGCAGGCCGGGGATCGACCGGAGGATCTCGCGGGGCTCGCGCCAGATGCCCTTGCGCTTGTTGAGCCGACACGGGTCGTGGTAGGTGATGGCGCGGTCGATCGGCACGCTCGGGGTCAACCGTCCCTGCCGGATCAGGTCGGCGAACACCTCGATGACGAGCACCACCTCGATGTCGTAGTCGTCGCCGAAGTACTTCGGGTAGTCCTCGGTGAAGCTGATGTAGTCGTGCGGGTCGAGGACGAGGACCCGCTTGGTGCCCGACGAGCGCCAGTCGTCGAGGTTGTGCTGCGCGAAGCGCTTCGCCTGCTCGACGTAGCCCATCTCGGCCGCCGGCCCGCCACAGCACCACTGCTCCTGCATCAGCCCGAACTCGTAGCCGGCCAGCTGGAGGATCTGCGCCACGGCCCGGGGGACCGAGGTGCGGTAGAACGCCGCCTCGCAGTCGACGAACAGGACGGTCTCACCGCCGATCGGCAGGTCCAGGCCCTCCGCCCAGTCGCGGACCTTCTCCTGGCTGACCGGGGTCTCCCCGAGCACCGGCTCGTGGGTGCGGTCGTTGGTGCGCTCGTTCCAGGTCTTCCACCCGGGCTGGTGCACGTCGCTCTCGACGGCGAGGGCGCGCACGGCCTTGACGACGTCGACCGTCCGGGTCCGGAACCGGTAGAAGTCGCCGGTGAAAAGCGTGTTGGGACAACGGAGTTCGCAGGCACCGCACTGGGTGCAGTTGACGTAGTCGGCGGCGACGTCCTCGATCTCGAGCTCGCCACGCTCCATCGCGACCACGTTCGCGTGGAACGCGGTGGGCGTCCAGGAGTCGTTGCGCGCCACCTGCGTGACCGGGCAGACCTCACGACAGAACTTGTGCCCCGACGAGAAGCAGTTGTATGAGGCGTTGCGCCACTCCTTGACGAACTCCGCCGTGCGGGCGTCCTGCAGTGGGGGCGGTGGTGGCGCGGCGGCGGTCTCCTCGAAGGAGTCGAGACCGGTCTCCTCGGCCGGCTGCGCTCCGGGAGTGAACGGTCCGGACAGGGCGTCTTCCCCGCGGTGCGCCTTCGCTGGAACCTGGGTCACGGTGCTCTCCTCGTGTGGCCGGCGTCCGATCTGCCCGACTGTAGCCCCCCATACCTTTGATTTCTAGAGTTAAACTGCGCAGAGTCATCGGTCGGAGGGGAGGGGAGTGTCTCGTGCGCATGTTGTCCGGCGACGCCCGCCGCGCGGTGTTCTCTCCACTCGACGAGGGGATGGTGCGCAGCGAGGCGGTCGTGCGGCGGCTGGCGAGCGCGATCCACCTCGGGCTGGTGGTCGACGGTGAGCAGCTGCCGTCCGAGTCCGCGCTGGCCAGCTCCCTCGGCGTGTCCACCATGACGCTGCGGGACGCCTTGGCGGAGCTGCGCGACCGGGGTCTGGTGGAGACCCGCCGGGGACGCTCGGGCGGCAGCTTCGTTTGCGCCGACGTCGAGGCGCTGGACGGCTTGTCGCGCACCAGACTCGAGCAGCTCGGCACCAGCGACCTGCGGGAGCTGGGGGACCTGCACGCCGCCACGAGTGGAGCGGCGGCCCGTTTGGCTGCGGCTCGCGCCACCAGCAAGGAGATTCGCCGGTTGACGGAGATCGCCGACCGGTTGGCGGAAGCCGACGCGGTCAAGGACCGTCGGCGGCTGGACGCCCGGTTCTACGTCGAGCTGGCGGCGTGCTCCCAGTCGGTGCGGCTGACGCTCGCCGAGATCGACATGCAGGCCGAGTGCGGGCAACTGCCCTGGCCGGCGGGAGACTCGCCGGTGCGAGCCGCGCAGGTGGCCTCGGGGCATCGCCAGGCGGTCGAGGCGGTGGCGGGGAGAGACGGTGATCTGGCCAGGTCCTGGGTGGAGGAGACCCTGGCGATCCAGACCGGTTGGCTGGTCGAGCGACACCTGGCGCTGCTCACCAGCAGGAACCCGTCCGATCGCGGAGCCGGGGAGGAACCGCGGGGGACGCCGGTGCGCCGCCCCCGCGTGCGGCAGGCGGCGTCGCGGTGACCCCCATGAGCTCCGCGCGCACGCACGACCTCGCGCGAGCGGTGGTCGGTGCCGCCGAGGAGGTCTTCGGGTCGGTGGAGGCGGTGCGTGGGCAGATCGTGGCGCTCCACCGCGAGGTGGCGGACGCGGGCGGCGTGCTGTGTGCCGACGACATCAGCAGCCTCGCACCGGGCATCCGCTCCAGACTTGCCACCGCGGGGGACCTGGTCGTGGGCCTGGGGCTGATCATGACGCCGGGTCTGCTGAGCGACCAGTCGCTGCGGCTGGAGTGGTGGCAGTCCGAGCCGGACGAGGAGGAGGCTGTCGCCCTGCAGGTGGACCTCAACCCCGACAGCCCCGGCTTCTACGACTACGAGGTGGCCGAATGGTTCGACGAGCCAAGGCGGTCCGGTGGTCGGCACATCGTCGGACCGTACGTCGACGTGCACGGCACCGGCCGCTACGTCTTCACCTTCACCGCCCCGGTGCTGTGTGACGGCGGCTTCCTCGGGGTCGCCGGAGCGGACGTCTCGGCGCCCCGGCTGGAGCGTCGGCTGCTGGAGGAGCTCGGCTCCGAGCCGGACGTCGTCATCACCAACTCGGAGCAGCGCGTCGTGCTGTCCACCTCGCCGCGCACGCTGCCGGGCGACCTGCTGATGGACAGTGACGACGCGGAAAGGGCCGCGGTCGAGGTCGCCCTGCCGGACCTGCCCTGGCGGCTGCGCGTGGCAAATCCTCCAAAACATTGACGTCAGAGGTTTAACAACGCTATTTTTCCTGCTCGGCGGGTGACGTGGGTCACGCGCCGCGAGCAGGACCCGGATCCGGTGGTTCGGCCGGGCCCGACTCGGCCGTCGGCCCCAGGAGCTGAGATGACGTCTTCCACGACCAACGTGCACCACGACGAGGACGATGCCCACCTGGCCTCGCTCGGCTACACCTCCGACTTCAAGCGGGACATGAACCTGTGGGGCAACTTCTCCCTGGGCTTCACCTACCTGTCGCCGGTGGTCGGGATCTACTCGCTGTTCGCCTTCGCCCTCGCGACGGGCGGTCCGCCCATGATCTGGGCCGTCGTGATCGCCGGTGTCGGCCAGCTGCTCGTCGCGCTCGTGTTCGGCGAGGTCGTGGCGCAGTACCCGGTGTCCGGCGGCGTCTACCCGTGGGCGCGGAGGTTGTGGGGCCGGCGGTGGGCGTGGATGACCGGCTGGGTCTACATGTGCGCGCTGATCGTGACGATCGCCAGCGTGACCTACGGGGCCGGGCCGTTCGTCGCGATGCTGTTCGGCTTCGAGCCGTCGGCGAACGTCACCATCATCTGCGCCCTGGTGCTGATCGCCGTGGTCACCGTCGTCAACCTCGGCGGGACCAAGCTGTTGGCGAAGGTCGCCTTCTTCGGCTTCGCCGCGGAGCTGTGCGGGGCCGTGGTGGTCGGCGGCTGGCTGCTCATCACCGAGCGGCACCACAACCTGGGCGTCCTGTTCGACTCCATGGGCAGCGCCGGCACGGGCTCCTACCTCCCGGCCTTCCTGGCCTCCGCCCTCATCGGGGTCTACCTCTACTACGGCTTCGAGGCCTGCGGCGACGTCGCCGAGGAGGTCCGCAACCCCGGCATCCAGATCCCGCGGGCGATGCGGATGACGATCTACATCGGTGGCGTGGCCTCGCTGTTCATCACGCTGGCGCTGATCTTGGCCGTGCCCGACTTCGGCGCGGTCATCGCGGGCAAGGACGCCGATCCCGTCTCGACCATCTTCCGGGACGCCTTCGGCTCGGTCGGCTTCAAGGTCGTGATGTGCGTCGTGCTGGTGTCCTTCTTCTCCTGCGCCCTCAGCCTGCAGGCCGCGGCCAGCCGACTGGTCTACTCCTACTCGCGGGACGACATGATGCCGGCGAGCCACCTGTTCCGGCGGTTCTCGCAGGGTCGGCACGTCCCGCCCTACGCCCTGCTGCTGGCGGCCACCGTCCCGGCGATCATCATCATCGGGTCGAAGGTCTCGGCAGACGCACTGACCAAGATCATCTCGTTCGCGTCACTCGGGATCTACCTCGGCTTCATGATGGTCGTGCTCGCGGCACTGCGGGCCCGGCTGCGCGGCTGGACCCCCTCGGGCAAGTTCACCATGGGCCGCTGGGGTCTGCCGGTGAACGTCGCTGCCATCACCTACCAGCTGCTCGCGGCGATCAACATGGCCTGGCCGCGGACCCCCGAGGCTCCGTGGTACGACAACTGGATCGTGCTGCTGTCGGCGGTCGTGGTGCTCGCGATCGGCTTGGTCTACATGGTGATCGCGCGGCCCTACAACCGACGGACCGACCTCGCCCACGGCGACGCGTCCAACGCCCCGACCACGGCGACCCCCACCGGGTAGGGCGGCGTCGTGGACCGGACCGAGACCAGAGGGGAGTGAGTCGACCACGACCCGGAGCCGGACCTGGCCCACCGACGCACCGATCCACGGAGGACACCGTGAAGTTCAGCTATGTGATGCTCCCGGACTACCCGCTCGAGGAGTCCCTGAGCGCCATCAAACTGGCCGACGAGCTCGGCTTCCACGCCTGCTACGCCGCCGACGAGACCTGGCACAAGGACCTGTGGCTGCTGTTCGCCGCCGCGGCCAAGGACACCAACACCATCCGCTTCGGGCCGAGCGTCTCCGGGGTCGTGCTGCGCGACCCCAGCCTCATCGCGCAGGCCACGGCGACCCTCGACGAGCTCACCGGTGGCCGGGCCGAGGTCGTGCTCGGATCGGGCAACTTCGGCCTGCTCGCGCAGTACGGCATCGACTGGACCGGCACCAAGCCGCTGTCCCGGGTGAAGGAGGGCGTGGAGGTCATCCGGACGTTCCTCGACGAGGGCGTCATCACCCACCATGGTGAGCACTTCACGTATGAGGGCCTGTTCACCTTCGCGCGGCCCGTCCAGCAACATGTCCCGGTCAAGATCGGGTCGATGCGCGGCCCGAAGTCCTTCGAGGTCGCCGGCGAGTTCTCGGACGGGTGCCACCACGCACTCAGCTACACGCGCGAGGCCTACGACTACGCCGCCAAGCACTTCCGGATCGGCGCCGAGCGCGCCGGCAAGAACCCGGACGACATGGACCTGGCGGCCTGGGTGGTGAC
>CAYRLV010000077.1:0-12826 GCA_964425155.1 uncultured Ornithinicoccus sp.
TCCCGCGACTGCTGCACCCGGTCGCGTGGTGGATCTGGGGCGCCGGTCTGGCCGCGGCCGCGTCCCGCACCACCAACCCGTTCCTCCTGCTGCTGGTCATCGCCGTCGCGGCCTGGGCGGTCCTCGAGCGGCGCGAGGTGGGCGGCCGCAGCCCGTTCGTGGCCTTCCTCGTGATCGGCCTGTTCGGGGTGGTCTTCCGGATCGTGATGGGGATCGTGCTCGGCACGGGAGTCACCGGCCGCGTGGTGCTGTTCCGGCTGCCCGAGGTGCCGTTGCCGGACTGGGCGGCCGGGGTGCGGATCGGCGGTCCGGTCACCGCCGAGGGGTTGCTCGCGGTCACCTACGAGGGCCTGCGGCTCGCCGCGATCCTCGCCTGCCTCGGTGCGGCCGGGACGCTGGCCAGCCCACGCCGGCTGCTGCGCTACCTGCCCGCCACGCTGTATGACGTGGGCACCGCCGTCGTGGTGGGACTCACCTACGCGCCGGAGATGGTCTCCGACGCCGCCCGGGTGCGTGCCGCCCGGCGGTTGCGCGGCCACTCGGGTCGGGGTCTGCGGGAGATCGCCCGGCTGGTGGTGCCGGTGCTCGAGGGGGCGCTCGAGCGGTCCCTCGACCTGGCCGCCTCGATGGAGTCGCGGGGCTACGGTCGCGCGATCCGCAGCAGCCGCCGGACCCGGACCGCGGCGACCGTGCTGACCATGGTCGGGCTGATCGGCGTGGTCGCCGGCCTCTACGGCCTGCTGGACGGTTCGACCCCCGCCCTGCTCGGCCTGCCGCTCCTCGCGCTCGGCATGCTGCTCGCCGGCACCGCCCTGCTGATCGGGGCCCGCCGCGACCGACGGTCCGGATACCGCCGCGACCCGTGGCGGGCGCCGGAGTGGATCGTCGCGGCGTGCGGGGTGGTGCCCGCGGCAGTGCTCGTGGTGGCGGGCCACCAGGGGTGGACAGGCATCGTGCCCGCTCAGGTGCCGCTCGCGCTGCCCGCCCTCCCGGTCGCCGCGGTGCTCGCGATCCTCGTCGCGGGAATCGCGCCGTTGGCGGCCCCGGTGCCACCACAGCGCGCGGCCCTGCAGTCCGCACAGGGCGAGAGCCTCGCCGTCCCCTCCGACACCATGGTGGTCCCATGATCGAGTTCCGCGACGTCAGCGTGCGATTCGAGGGCCGCGACACACCGGCCGTCGACCGCGCGACGTTCACCGTCCCCGAGGGCGAGCTGGTCCTCGTCGTGGGGCCCACCGGCAGCGGCAAGACCACGCTGCTGCGCTGCATCAACGGACTGGTCCCCCACTTCACCGGCGGTGAGCTGGCGGGGCACGTGGTCGTGGACGGCCGCGACACCCGTGATCACCGGCCGCGCGACCTCGCCGACCTGGTCGGGGTCGTCGGACAGGACCCCGCCGCGACCTTCGTCACCGACACGGTCGAGGAGGAGCTCGCCTACGGCATGGAGACGATGGGCCTGTCCGCGACCGCCATGCGCCGTCGGGTCGAGGAGACCCTCGACGTGCTCGGGCTCGCCGACGTGCGGCACCGCAACCTGATGGACCTGTCCGGGGGGCAGCAGCAGCGCGTCGCCATCGGCGCAGTGTTCGCCGCGGGGCCGCGGGTGCTGGTGCTCGACGAGCCCACCTCCGCGCTCGATCCGGTCGCCGCCGAGGAGGTGCTCGCCTCCCTGCAGCGACTGGTCCACGACCTCGGCGTCACGGTCGTCGTGGCCGAGCACCGGCTGGAGCGGGTCATCCACCACGCCGACCAGGTGGTGCTCGTGGCCGACGGCCGGGTCTCGCCGTTGCTCGCGCCCGCCGACGCGATGACCGCCTCGACGATCTTCCCGCCGGTGGTGGCGCTCGGCCGGCTCGCCCAGTGGTCGCCGCTGCCACTCTCGGTCCGCGACGCGCGCCGCCTCGCCCGACCGCTGCGCGAGCGGCTGACCACGTCCGGGCCGCCGTCCGAGGGGTCACCTCGCGCGGTGGGACCCGACTCCGCCCGTGCGCGCGAGCGTGCCGCGCGCGCTGCGGGGCCGGCTGCGGCCGTGCAGGCACGGCACCTCGTGGTCCAGCGCGGGCTGGTCACCGCGCTACGTGGCGTCTCCCTGACCCTCGAGCCCGGCACGGTCGGCGCGGTCATGGGCCGCAACGGTGCCGGCAAGTCGACCCTGCTCGGCGTCCTCGCCGGGCTGTTGCGCCCCACCGGTGGCGACGCACACGTCGACGGCATCGAGCCGTTCCAGACGCCACCACGCGACCGGGTCACGCACGTCGGGCTGGTGCCCCAGGACTCGGGCGTCCTGCTGTATGCCGAGTCCGTCGCCGCCGAGTGCCGCACCGCCGACGACGATTTCGGTGTCCCCGCCGGCACCACGGCGGAACTGTTGCACTCGATCGGCGGGCCCATCGACCCGGGCACCCACCCGCGCGATCTGTCCGAGGGTCAGCGGCTGTCCCTCGCGCTCGCCATCATCCTCGCCGGCGAACCCCGGCTGGTGCTCCTCGACGAGCCGACCCGTGGCCTCGACTACGGCGCGAAGTCCCGTCTGGTCCGGATCCTGCGCGACCTGGCGGGCCGTGGCCACACCGTGCTGATGGCGACCCACGACGTCGAGCTCGCCGCGGACGTGGCCGACCGGGTGATCATCCTCGCCGACGGTGAGGTCGTGGCCGACGGTCCCAGCCGCGAGATCCTCTCCGGCTCACCGGCCTTCGCGCCGCAGGTGGCCAAGATCGTCCATCCCCTGCCGTTCCTCACGGTGGGCGAGGTCGAGGATGCCCTGGAGTCGGCGTCGTGACGGACCACGGACAGGCACGTGCGGGGTCGGGTGGGTGCTCATGACGGTCGGCGTCGAGCCGGGAGCGGCGCGGCGGATCGAGCCGATCCGGCTGCGCTGGCCGACCGCCCTCGCGCTGGGGCTGGTGACCGTCGTCGGCGTCATGGCGTTCGGGTGGCCCTTCCTCGTCGGCTCCGAGTCGGCGCTGGCGCACGGACAGGACGCGCCGTGGCTGTTCGCCGTGCTGCTGGCGCTCCTCGCTCTCGTGGTCCTCGCCGAGGTCGCCGCGGGTGGGCTGGATGCCAAGACCGTGGCCGTGCTCGGGGTCCTCGCCGCCACCGGCGGGGCGCTGCGGGTGCTCAGCGCCGGCACCGCGGGGCTCGAGCCGGTCTTCTTCCTGCTCGTCCTCTCCGGCCGTGTGCTCGGCAAGGGCATGGGCTTCGTCCTCGGGGCACTCGCCATGATCACCGGCGCGTTCCTCACCGGAGGGGTCGGCCCGTGGGCGCCGTTCCAGATGATCGTGGCCGGCTGGGTCGGCCTGGGTGCGGCCCTGCTGCCGCGCGCGACGGGACGTCGCGAGCTCGGCATGCTCGCCGCATACAGCCTGGTCATCGGCCTGCTCTACGGCGCGGTGATGAACCTCTGGTTCTGGCCGTTCATGGGTCCGACCGCGCCGCCCGGCGCCGGTTTCGTCCCCGGCGACGGCGTGCTCGCCAACCTGCACCACTACGCGGTGTTCTACGTGACGACCTCGCTCGGCTGGGACGTGCCACGATCGGTGCTGACGGCGGCGTTGGTCCTCGTCGCGGGGCGGCCGATTCTCGGTACGCTCCGACGTGCAGTGCGGCGCGCTTCCTTCGACGCCGACGTGAGTTTCAAGGAGTCATCGTGACCACGACGCTCGTCCTCGGTGGGGCCCGCAGCGGCAAGAGCCGGCACGCCGAGAGTCTCCTGCACGGACAAGCCGGTGTCCACTACGTCGCGCCCGGCCCCGTGCCGGACCCCGCGGCCGACCCCGAGTGGGCCGATCGCGTTGCGGCGCACCGGGATCAGCGACCCAGCAGCTGGCAGACCGTCGAGACCTCGAACGTCACCCGGGCGATCATCGGGGCCCGCGGCCCGGTCCTGGTCGACTGCCTGTCCACCTGGGTCGCGGCCGTGATCGACGAGATCCACGGCTGGGACGACCCGCGCCGATCCGCCAAGGAGCTGGAGTCGCGCACCGCCGAGCTGCTGGTGGCGTGGACGTCGGTGCCCTACGACCTCGTCGCGGTGTCCAACGAGGTCGGTATGGCGGTCGTGCCGGAGACCGCGTCCGGCCGCCTGTTCCGCGACGAGCTCGGCAGGGTCAACGCGGCGGTGAGCGCCGCGAGCGACCGGGTCCACCTCATCCTCGCCGGACGCGTCGTCGACCTGTCGTCGATGCCGGTGGTCGGGGCCTCCCGGCCCACCGCGCGCTGAACGTCGCGTGCCGTCGATCGCGAGCCACCAGTGACGACCGGGCAGTCGACCACGCGGGCGTCGCGAACGAGGACCACCGGTGGGTGACGCCCTGCGGCTGCTCTTCGGCACGCTGACCGCCGTGCCCGTGCCGCCGCCCCGCCGGGTCGACCGTGCGGTCGCGGGGCGGGCGATGCTGCTCGCGCCCGGCGCCGCCGTGCCGGTGCTCGTGCTGCTGGGGTTGTGCGGCTGGGCGGCGCAGGTGGTGGCTGCGCCGCCGCTGGTCGCCGCCGCGGTGGCCCTGGTGGTGCTGACCCTGCTCAGCCGGGCGATGCACCTCGACGGGCTGGCCGACACCGCCGACGGGCTGTCCGCCTCCTACGACCGTGACCGTGGGCTGCAGGTGATGCGGCGCGGCGACATCGGCCCGAGCGGCGTCGCCGCCGTCGTCCTGACCCTCGTCGTCGAATTCGCGGCGCTGGCCACGCTGGTCACGACGTGGGGCGGACTCGTGCTCGGCGCGGTCGCCCTGGTCGCCAGCCGGCACACGCTCGCCTGGGCCTGCCTGCGCGGGGTCCCGGCCGCCCGGCCGGACGGCCTCGGCGCGACCGTGGCCGGCTCGGTGTCCCCGCCGCTGGCAGGGACCGCAACGGTCCTGCTCGGTGCGCTCTCGGGCGCGGCGTCGTGGGCGGTGGGTGCGGGGTGGTGGTGCGGCCCGGTCGTGGTGGCGGCCGCCCTGCTTGCCGGCGCGGCCCTCGTCCGGCGTGCGGTGACCAGGTTCGGCGGGATCACCGGCGACGTCCTCGGCGCGACCGTCGAGGTGTCCTTCGCCGCGGCCCTCGTCGTCGCCGCGCTCCTCTGACTCCTCGTTCGTTGCGGCGACAAGGCGCCGTAGGTCGCGCCCGCTCGCCGCATCAGGCGAGGGACACGAGGGAGGTGTCGCTGCGGTTGAGCCGGCGGGGCGTGCCGTCGTCCGCCACCACGACGATGTCCTCGATGCGCACCCCGAACCGGCCCGGCAGGTAGATGCCCGGCTCGACCGAGAACGCCATCCCGGGCTCGAGCGGGCGCTGGTTGCCGGCGACCAGGTAGGGCTCCTCGTGCACCTCGAGGCCGATGCCGTGGCCGGTCCGGGTGATGAAGTGCTGGCCGTAGCCCGCGCCCTCGATCACCGCCCGGCTGGCGGCGTCGACCTGCTCGCACGTGCTGCCGACCCGGGCGGCCGCGACGCCGGCCTCCTGGGCCCGGCGCACGATCTCGTGCACCACCGCGAGCTCGGGATCGGCCGGCTCGCCGACGACATAGGTGCGGGTGCTGTCGGAGTTGTAGCCCGCCGGCGTGGGGCCGCCGATGTCGACCACGACCGCGTCACCCTCGCGGATGGTCCGGCCCGACGCCGAGTGGTGCGGGCTCGCCCCGTTGGGTCCCGACCCGACGATGACGAAGTCGGCGGTCGCGTGTCCCTCCTCGACGATCGCAGCGGCGATGTCGGCGGCCACCTCGTGCTCCGTGCGACCCGGCCGCAGCCACTCGCCGACGCGGGCATGCACCCGGTCGATGGCCGCTCCTGCCGCGGCCAGGCCGTCGACCTCCGCCTGGTCCTTGCGCATCCGCAACTCCGCCACGACGGGACCGGCCAGGTGCCACCGCGACCCGGCCAGCGCCGAGCGCAGGCGCAGCAGGTGCCGCGCCGGCAGCGCGTCGTCCGCGCCGACGTCACGAGCCCCGTCGGGCAGCAGGTCGGCCGCGATCGCGTGGGCGTCCTGCCCGTCCAGCCAGGTCTCGACCTGCAGCCCGAGATCCTCGACCGGTGTCCCGTCCCACCCCGGCCGTTCGAGCGCCGGCACCAGGAGCCGCGCGGGACGCCCGGGCGCGACCACCAGCAGCGTCAGCCGCTCGTGCGACGCGACCGAGTGCCCGACGAGGTAGCGCAGGTCGGCACCGGGGCCGATGACGGCGGCGTCCAGCCCGGCCTCGCCCAGTGCGGTCGAGAGCCGCTCGAGACGCTCGGCCAGTCGTCCGGGGCTGGCGCCGGCGATCAACGCGGGGTCGTGGCGGCCGAGGTCGCTGGGTGCGGACATGGTCCGAGGTTAGGCGATCAGGACGACCGCACCGAGTGCGAGCATCGCGAGCCCGACCGGCACGTCGACGGCGGCTCTGACCGGCAGCAGCTTCTGGCCGGTGATCACCACGGTGACGACGACCATCCAGGTCACGCTCATGGCGCCGAGTGCGAGGTACACCGCCATCAGCCCGATGCTCGAGCCGACGCAGTGCAGCCCGAAGGCCGCACCGGGGCCACCACCGTCCCGGCAGCGCCGGCGGAAGCCCCGCTTCACCGGCGTCAGCTCGTAGACCCCCGCCGCAAGCGTCACCAAACCGGCGGCGAGCGTCCCGTGGGGGCGGTCCACGGCATACGCGACGACTCCCACGACCGCCCACACCGCGAGGTAGGACAACGCGAACCGGCCCGCGGCCGGCACTCCACCGACCCGCGCCCGCCCCGATACCGCGGGGACGATGCCCGGCAGCATCATGGCCGCCATCATCACCGTCCACAGGGCGACGAACCGGCCGAACGTGCCCCGCGGGGTGGCCACGCCCATGTCCATGCCCGACATCGCGGCGACCGCCATCACCCACGCCGCCGCGGCCAGCGCCAGGACGGCCAACCCCGAGATCGCCGAAACGACGGTGGGAGAACGCCACCGGTCGGTATGGGGAGTGGTCCGGTCGGTCGGCTGGCTCGCCGGCACGACCCGGTCGGCCGTCACGTCACTGCCGACCGTCCTGCCGCGTGCCCGAGCCGAGATCGTCGGAGCGCCCGGCCGCCAGCCGGGACCACTGCGCGATGGGCCGCCCTCCCGAACGCCAGGACTGGTAGGTCGGGTCCTGCGGCCAGCCCTCGGGTGAGTCCTCCCACGGTTCCTGACGTCCGTAGGCCGTGCGGTCCAACAACCCCGGCACGGGGGCCATCACCTCGACACCACGGCCGGTGGTCCAGTACGTCTCGAACACGCGGTCGCCCTGCCGCAGGTAGCACGCCAGCATGAACGGTCCACGACCGGCCATCAGCGCGTCAACGGCCTCGGTGGCGGAGTACCACGGCAGGTCCCAGCCCATGAAGTCGCGATAGGCGACGCTCTCCGCATACGGGCCCTGGCACAGGGTGGCGTAGGTGACGTCTCTCGCGTGCAGGTAGGCGAGCTCGCGCACCTGGCTGTTGAAGAACGTGCAGCCCTCGCACTGCTCGGGCGCCGGCCGCCCGGCGTACCACATGTGGAAGTAGGCGATCAGCTGCCGGCGCCCCTCGAACGCGTCCAGCAGGGTGAGCCGCCCGTCGGGTCCGGTGAGCGGGGCGGTGGCGTCCACCTCGACCATCGGCAGCCTCCGGCGGGCCGCCGCGATCGCGTCCCCCTCGTGGGTGTGTGCCTTCTCCCGCACCCGCAGTTCATCCATCCGGGCCAGGTAGGTGGCGCGGTCGGCCACCTCGGGGGCGGCCGAGGCCGCCGGGGTCGAGGTCGGGGCAGTCATGGTGGGCGTCCTCTCGTCGGTGGGTCGGTCACCCACCGACGTCCCGGATCGCACCGTCGTCGCAGATGACCAGCAGGCCCTGCACGACATCGATCCTGCCCGCCGATCGGACCCTCCCCCAACGCCTTTGACGTCGATGGCGAGTGTCCGTCAGACGTCCGTCCGTCAGGAGTCGCGGACCTGGACCTCGACGAAGGGGGGCTTGACCACGGTCGCCGCGACGTCGCGGCCGCGGACATCGATGACGACCTCGTCGTCCACCGCGACCGACCGGTCGAGCAGCGCGAGCGCGATGCCCTGCTTGAGGGTCGGCGAGAAGGTCCCCGACGTCACGGTGCCGAGGACGGTGCCGTCGCTGCTGCGGACCTCGCAGCCGGCCCGCGGGATGCCCCGGCCGGTGACCGACAGGCCCCGGGACAGCGGCGTCTTCTTCTCGGCACGCTCGGTCTCGAGGGCCGCCTTGCCCCAGAAGGTGTCCTTCTTCCAGCCGACCGCCCAGGAGACCCGCCCCTGCACCGGCGTGATCTGCAGGCTCAGCTCGTGACCGTGCAACGCGTAGCCCATCTCGGTGCGCAGCGTGTCACGGGCACCGAGCCCGCACGGCAACCCCTGGTAGGTCGCCATCGCCTCGGCCAGGGCGTCCCACACCTCGCCGGTGTCGTTCCAGCGCGGCACCAGCTCGTAGCCCGGCTCGCCGGTGTATCCGGTGCGGCACACGGTCACCGGCCGGTGCTGCCACTCCGCGTCGACGAAGGACATGTAGTCGTGGTCGGTCGGCAGGCCGAGCTCGGTCAGCACGTCCTTGGCGCGGTGTCCCTGCACCGCGATGATGCCGAACTGGTCGTGCTGGTTCTCCACGGTGATGCCCTCGGGGGCGGCCTCGGCCAGCCGCCGGCACACCTCGGCGGTGTTGGCGGCGTTGGGGATGAGGAAGACCTCGTCGTCGGAGCGCAGGTAGGCGATGAGGTCGTCGACGACGCCGCCGTCCTCGGTGCAGCACAGGGTGTACTGCGCCTGGCCGGGCTCGATCTTGCGCAGGTCGTTCGCCAGGCAGCTGTTGACGAAGTCGGCGGCGCCCGGCCCGCGGACCACCGCCTTGCCGAGGTGGCTCACGTCGAAGATGCCGACCCGCTCGCGCACCGCGGTGTGCTCCCGCACGACGCCCCCGCCGGGGTACTCGATGGGCATCTGCCACCCGCTGAAGTCGGCCATCTTGGCGCCGAGGGCCAGGTGTCGTTCGTGCAGGGGCGAGGTGAGCAGGGCGTCGTCGGTCATGGACGCCACGCTAGCGGCCGGCGGCCCCGTTATCCTCGCGGTGGTCCCCCCACCCCCGGACGACCATCACCGACAAGCAGAGGACCCGCCTTGACGACCTTGACCCTCTCCGACCGATCGGCCGCGGCCGCACGCTCCGACGCGCTCGTGCTCGCCTCGGTCAAGACCGACGACGGCGCCGAGCTGGCTCCCGGCCACGGGCTGCCGGCCGCCGCGGCCGAGCACATCGACGCAACCTTGCGGGCCACCGGTGCGAGTGGAGCGCCGGACGAGCTGGTGAAGCTGGCCGACGTGCCGGAGGTCGCCGCGCCGCTCGTCGTGGTGACCGGGTTGGGGGCCGTCGAGGACGGGGATGACGTGCCGGCCGAGACGCTGCGCCGCGCGGCCGGCGCCGCCACCCGTGCCCTCGCCGGCTCGGCGAAGGTGGGCGTCCGCCTGCCCGGCTCGGATCCGGCCCGGCTCGGCGCCGTGGCCGAAGGGGCGCTGTTCGGTGCCTACGCGTTCCTGGAGCACCGCGGAGCCTCCGCCAAGGGCGCCAAGGCGCCGGTCAAGGCCGTGACCGTGTTCAGCGACGGGGCCAAGGACAAGCAGGCCAGGGCCGCGGCCAAGCGCGCCGGGGTGCTCGCCGAGCAGCAGAACTACGCACGCGACCTGGTCAACACCGCGCCGAATCTGCTCTATCCGCAGACCTTCGCCGAGTCGGTCCGCGCCCGCGCGGCCGGCACCGCCGTCCGCGTCCGCGTCATGGATGAGAAGGCGCTGGCTCGTTCCGGATGCGGCGGCATCCTGGGCGTCGGGCAGGGGTCGGCGCGTCCGCCGCGTCTGGTGACACTCACCTACAAGCCGGCCCGCCCCCGGGCGAGCCTCGCCTACATCGGCAAGGGGATCACCTTCGACTCCGGCGGCCTGTGCCTCAAGCCCGGTCCGAGCATGGTGACGATGAAGTGCGACATGGCGGGCGCCGCCGCCGTCGCCGCCGCGGTCTTCACCATCGCCGAGCTGGGCCTGCCGGTCGCGGTGACCGGCTACCTGTGCCTGGCGGAGAACATGACCGGCGCGGACGCCCAGCGCCCGGGTGACGTCGTCACGATGCGGGGCGGCACGACCGTGGAGATCATCAACACCGACGCCGAGGGCCGCATGGTCATGGGTGACGGGCTGGCCCTCGCCTCCGAGAAGAAGCCGGACGCGATCGTCGACATCGCGACGCTCACCGGCGCAGCGGTGATGGCGCTCGGCCACCGCACCTCCGCCGTCATGGGCAACGACGACGAACTGCGGGAGCGGGTCCACGAGCTCGCGACCTCGGCCGGCGAGTCCATGTGGCAGATGCCGCTGGCCGAGGAGGTGCGCGCGGGCATGGACTCCACCGTCGCCGACATCAAGCACACCGGCGACCGGGTGGGCGGCATGATGGTCGCCGCGACGTTCCTCAAGGAGTTCATCGGCACGGACGCCTCGGGCGACCCCATCCCGTGGGCGCACCTGGACATCGCCGGCCCCGCGTTCAACGAGGGCGCCCCGTTCGGCTACACCCCCAAGGGCGCCACCGGCTACGGCGTGCGGACGCTCGTCGCCCTCGCCGAGGACCACGCCGGCAGGTAACCACGACGGGCGCCCCCGCGGCGCCGGACGAAGCAAGCCCAGGCCCGGACTCCTCTCGGGGTCCGGGCCTGGGCCGTCGCTGCTGTGGTCCGCGCTGGTCCGGGGCGCCGGACCACCGCGGCGGCTCAGCCGCTCTTGCGGCGGAACATCTGCTGTGCGCCGCTGGTCTCGGGTGGGTGCGGCCCGGAGACCTTGCCGCGCTCGCCGTCGTCGGAGACGTCCTTGCCGGCGTGCGCCTTCTTCTTGTCCAGGGCCTCCCGGAACTTGCGCTTCATGTCCTCCCCCGGACCGTGCTCACTTCCCTTGGACTGCGCTGACATGCGGCCTCCCTCGTGTCACTGAACCCCCAGCCTCGCACGAAACCGCGCACCGGACCACTGGTTAGCGTCGGCAGTCGGCCCGGTCCGAATCGGCCCTCGGGCGACTCCCCTCGGAGGCGAGGTCAGCGGCGTCGCTGCCGCGAGTTCCACTCGCGCATGCGCGCTGGATAACCGGTCTGGTGCACGTCATACACCGGTATGCCGAGTGCTCGCCCCAGCTCGAAACCCGCGTCGCGGGACGGGACCGCTCGGCGGGTCCACTCGCCGTCGTGGGCGATGAGGATGACCGTCGTCGCGCTGACGTTGGTGGGCGGCTCGACGTACGCCTCGACGCCGCGTCGCGACCGGACGAAGGACTCGAGGTGGTCGCGCACCTTGGGCACGTCGATGGCCATGCCGGGACCGTCCGCGGGCGCGCGTCGACGGGGCGTATCGCCCCGGGCCGCACGGCGCGCTCGTCGTCGGCTCCACCAACCCATGTGCAGAACTGTATGCGACACAGCAGCGTGTGCGTGCCAAGCCCGGGCCACGCCGCGGCCTCCCGACACCTCGCTGCGAGGACCGCGTGCCCTGCCTGCCACGGGCCACCCGATTGGTGACAAGATGCTCCTGACGCCCGCAGTGGGCCGGACAGTGTGCTGTCGGCACGCCGCCGGTCAGACTCCGGGCGGTCGTTTCTGGTCCGACGAGCACGCGAGGAGCACTGGCCGATGCCGGCAGGAGCCGAGAAGACCTACGACGTCGTCGTCCTCGGCGGGGGCAGCGGGGGTTACGCCTGTGCTCTGCGGGCCGCGGACCTCGGGCTGTCGGTGGCACTCGTCGAGAAGGACCGCCTGGGCGGCACCTGCCTGCACCGCGGCTGCATCCCGACCAAGGCGCTGCTGCACGCGGCCGAGGTCGCCGACAACGCGCGCGAGGGCGAGCGGTTCGGCATCAAGTCGACCTTCGAGTCCGTGGACATGGCCGGCGTGCACGCCTACAAGGACGGGGTCGTGGGCCGGCTGCACCAGGGCCTGCAGGGCCTGGTCAAGGGCAAGCAGATCGACTACGTCGAGGGTGCGGGCCGACTGTCCTCCCCCACCACCGTGTCGGTGGGCGACCGGACGCTGACCGGCCGCCACGTCGTGCTGGCCACCGGCTCCTACGCCAAGACGCTGCCGGGCCTGGAGCTCACCGACCGGGTGGTCACCAGCGACCAGGCGCTGGCCCTGGACCACGTGCCGTCCCGCGTCGTCGTGCTGGGCGGAGGGGTCATCGGCGTCGAGTTCGCCTCGGTCTTCCGCTCGTTCGGTGCCGAGGTGACCGTGGTCGAGGCACTGCCTCGCCTGGTGGCCGCCGAGGACGAGGCGATCTCCAAGCAGCTGGAGCGGGCGTTCCGCAAGCGCAAGATCACCGTGAAGACCACGTCACCCTTCGCGGGGGTCAAGGAGAGCGCCGACGGTGTCACGGTGAGCCTCGAGTCGGGCGACACGCTCGAGGCGGACCTGCTGCTGGTGGCGGTCGGCCGCGGCCCCGTGGCCGACGGGCTGGGCTACGAGGAGGCCGGCGTCGCGATGGACCGCGGCTTCGTGCTCGCCGACGACCGCTGCCGCACCAACGTCGACGGCGTCTACGCGGTCGGCGACATCGTGCCCGGCCTGCAGCTGGCACACCGCGGCTTCGCACAGGGGATCTTCGTCGCCGAGCAGATCGCCGGGCTCGAGCCCACGCCGGTGGACGAGGCCGGCATCCCCCGGGTGACCTACTGCGACCCCGAGATCGCCTCGGTCGGGCTCACCGAGGCCGAGGCCCGCGAACGGTTCGGTGACGTCGAGACCTACGACTACAACCTCGGCGGCAACGGCAAGTCCCAGATCCTGCAGACCCAGGGCTTCGTCAAGCTGGTCCG
>CAYRLV010000078.1:0-12814 GCA_964425155.1 uncultured Ornithinicoccus sp.
GACGGCGCGTGGTCGATCGACAGGTGGGGTATGACGTCCCCGAACCTCCCGCCGTAGGGCGGGCACTGCGGCCAGCGCCGCCACAGCTGCGCGGTCAGCTCGCGGAACGGGTCGACGGGCTCGGGCACGAGGTGGACCAGCCCGTCGCCGGGGAACCGGTCCAGCCGGGCCAGCTCACAGCCGAAGGCGGAGACGCCGGCGAAGAGGGCGCGCAGCTCGGCCAGGACGTCCGCGGTCAGCTCCTCGAGTGGCAGGAACGGACCGAGCAGGGTGATGTGGGCGTGCACCGCATCGGCGTCCGGGTGCAGGTAGTCCGGGGCCCAGCGCTGCAGCGGGGGACGCACGACCGGTTCCAGCTCGGGGACCGGCACCAGCAGCACGGAGTGGCCGCCGGCCGACCCGGGGCCGGACGCCGCGGCGTCATCGGCATCGGGGAGCATCGGTGGGGCACAGACCCCACGGGAGATCCCCGTGGCGGCGCGGGCGCGGTCGGGGCGCGCGGACGCCATACGAGGGAGGTCGGTCAGCGGGCGCGGCGCTGCAGCCGCTCGAGGTCGATCAGCGTGACCGCGCGGGCCTCCAGCTTGAGCCAGCCGCGGGTGGCGAAGTCGGCGAGCGCCTTGTTGACCGTCTCGCGGGAGGCGCCGACCAGCTGGGCCAGCTCCTCCTGGGTGAGGTCGTGGGCGACGAGCACGCCGTCCTCGGAGCGGCGGCCGAACCGCTGCGCCAGGTCGAGCAGGGCCTTGGCCACCCGGCCGGGCACGTCGGTGAACACCAGGTCGGCCAGGATGTCGTTGGTGCGGCGCAGCCGCTGGGCGAGCGCGGCCAGCATCGCGGTGGCGACCGAGGGCCGGTCGGCGAGGTAGTGGGTGAGGTCCTCGTGGCTGAGCCCGAGCAGCTGGGTCTCGGCGACCGCCGACGCCGTGGCGGTGCGGGGGCCGGGGTCGAACAGGCTGAGCTCGCCGAACAGCTCTCCCGGGCCCTGGATGGCCAGCAGGTTCTCCCGGCCGTCCTTGCTCGTGCGACCGAGCTTGATCTTGCCCTCGCCGATGACGTAGAGCCGGTCGCCCTGGTCGCCCTCCCGGAAGAGCACGTCGCCGCGCTCGAGGCGGGTCCGGGTCATGGAGTCGAGCAGGGCTGACGCGGCCTCGTCGTCGAGGCCGGCGAAGAGGGGTGCGCTTCTCACCACGTCGAGATCCACGGGCGACAGTCTGCCACGGCGCGGCTGAGATGGTCGGATCCGCCGTCTAGGCTGGACTGGTGTCCGCCACCCCCGACGCCGCACCGGCCGCCACCCCCACGGGCGAGTCGCCGGTCGCGCTGACCCGCCGGGCCCGCAAGATGTACCGGGTGCTGCACGAGCGCTACCCCGACGCGCACTGCGAGCTCGACTTCAGCACGCCGCTCGAGTTGCTCGTCGCCACCATCCTGTCCGCGCAGACCACCGACGTGCGGGTCAACCTGGTGACGCCGACGCTGTTCGCCCGCTACCGCACCGCCGCCGACTATGCCGGCGCCGACCGGACCGAGCTGGAGACGATCATCCAGTCCACCGGGTTCTACCGGGCCAAGACCAACTCGCTGATCAAGCTCGGTGACGCGCTCGTCGACCGGTTCGGCGGCGAGGTTCCGGCCCGGCTGAAGGACCTGGTCACCCTGCCGGGGGTCGGCCGCAAGACCGCCAACGTCGTGCTCGGCAACGCGTTCGGCGTGCCCGGCATCACGGTCGACACGCACTTCGGCCGGCTGGCCCGCCGGTTCGGCTGGACCCTCGAGGACGACCCGGTGAAGGTCGAGCACGAGGTCGGCGCGCTGTTCGCCCGCAAGGACTGGACCATGCTGTCGCACGTGCTGATCTTCCACGGCCGGCGCACCTGCCACGCCAAACGACCGGCCTGCGGCGCCTGCCCGGTCGCGCGGTGGTGCCCGTCCTACGGGGAGGGCGAGACCGACCCGGTCAAGGCGGCCAAGCTGGTCAAGCCGGGGCCGCCGCGGTGAGCACGCCGGGCCGGGTGCCGGTCCCGGCGTGGATGGATCGGCTCCGCGACCAGATCGCGCAGACCCCCGCGAGCTGGTTCAGCCGGTTCCTGCCCCCCGAGGAGGGCGGCCGGGAGTCGGCCGTGCTGATGCTGTTCGGGCCGGACGCCCACGGCGGTGCGGACGTCGTGCTCACCGAGCGGTCCCACACGATGCGCTCGCACCCCGGGCAGGTCTCCTTCCCCGGCGGCTCGGTCGACCCGCAGGACGACGGGCCGATCTCCGCTGCCCTGCGGGAGGCCCGCGAGGAGGTCGGACTGCGCGAGGACGGCGTGGAGATCGTGGCGGAGCTGCCGCAACTGTTCCTCCAGCCCAGCCGCTTCGTCGTCACCCCGGTGCTCGCCTGGTGGGCCCGCCCGACTCCGATCGGCGTCCAGGACACCGCCGAGGTGGCCCGCGTGGTCCGGGCACCCCTGGCCGAGCTCACCGACCCCGAGCGGCGCTTCACCGTCACCCACCCGAGCGGCTACGTCGGCCCCGGCTTCGACGTGGACGGGCTCTTCGTGTGGGGGTTCACCGCCGGCCTGCTGTCCAAGGCCCTCGAGCTGGCCGGCCTCGACCGTCCCTGGGACCGGTCCCGGCGGCGCCCGCTCCCGGAGTGGCAGCTGGCCCTGCGCGACCCTGCCGCCGACCGTCGACGGGCCGATGGCCCCCGGGTGACACCGTGAGCGGCCACCTGCTGCTCGACCTGCTCCTGGTCGCCGCGCTGCTCCTGTATGCCGTGGCCGGTTACCGTCGCGGGCTGGTCGCCAGCGTCACCGCGCTGGCCGGCATCATCCTGTTCGGCGCCCTGGGGCTGTGGCTGCTGCCGGTGCTGGTGCGGCAGTCGGACACGGTCGACACCAGCCTGTTCCTGCGGACCGTGGTGCTGGTGGGCGGTGTGCTCGTGCTGGCCAGCTTCGGCCAGCTGATCGGCTCGGCCGTGGGCGCGCGGGTCCGTGGCCTCGTGGACCAGCCGGTGCTGCGGCGCACGGACGCCGTCCTCGGCGGCGTGGCCAGCCTGGCCGTGGTGGCGGTCCTGCTCTGGTTCCTGGCCGGCGCCGTGCGCGGGGCCTTGCCGCCGACCGCGGCCCGCACCGTCGCGCAGTCGCAGGTGCTGCAGTCCATCAACAAGGTCGTGCCGCAGCGGGTCGGCGGATGGTTCGCGGGCTTCCAGGACGTCCTCGACCGACACGGCTTCCCCCGGGTGTTCGACGGCCTGCAGGCGGAGCCGATGCTCCCGGTCGATCCGCCCGACGACGCCACCACCCACGGCCCCGGCATCCAGCGGGCCACCGGCTCGATCGTCAAGATCACCGGCCTGTCCGACCGCTGCCACCGCGGGCAGGAGGGCAGCGGCTGGGTGGTCGCCCCGGAGAAGGTGATGACCAACGCCCACGTCGTGGCCGGGATGGACAACGTGGCGGTGCAGGTGCGCGGCACCGGTCGGTCCTACTCGGGGCGCACCGTCGTGTTCGACCCCCGTCGCGACCTCGCGGTGCTGTCGGTGCCCGACCTGCCGGCCCCGCCGCTCAAGCGGGCGGCCGACCTGAACCGCACCGACGACGCCGTCGTGGCGGGCTTCCCGATGGACGGTCCCCTGCGGCTCGAGCCGGCCCGGGTCCGTGGCGTGCTGCTGGCGCGCGGTGCCGACATCCGGGGCAAACCCGGCGTGAACCGGGAGGTCTACTCGCTGGCCGCCCGGGTGCGGCCCGGCAACTCGGGCGGCCCGCTGCTCGACCCGTCGGGTGACGTGGTGGGCACCGTCTTCGCCCGGTCGATCGAGGACTCCCAGACCGGCTACGCCCTCACCATGCGGGAGTCGCGGCCGGTGATCGACGCGGCCGCCACGGCGGACGACCCGGTGAGCACCGGCTCCTGCGTCTCGCACTGACTCCGGCGGCCGGCACGTCATACGGCGGGGTGCGACGGGCGCGCGGACCGCACGTTCGTCGGTGATGCGCGGCAGTGCCCGTTCGTCTCACGTCGGCAGGGTGCCCAGCCAGTCGAGCAGCCGCGCGTTGACCTCGTCGGTCGCCTCCTCGGCGAGGAAGTGCCCGACGCCCGGCAGGAACCGCTCGGTGAAGTCCGCGTGCATCCATGCCCCGCTGCCCTGGGCCGCGGAGGCGACGACGGCGCCGTCCTGCTCGCCGTGCAGGTGCAGCACCGGGACCCGTATGGCGCTGCTCAGCCGCCGGACGAACCGGCGCCCGTCGCTGCGCACCTGGCTGCGGAACGCCCACCGGTAGTACTCCGCCGCGCTGTGCGCCACGAAGGGGAGGCTCATCGCCTGCGCGTAGCGCTCGGCGACGTCGGGTGGTGGCCACGCACCGCCGGGTGCCGCCCAACGCCGCAGGATCTGCGCGACATACGTGCCGTCCCGGGAGAGCCGGCGCTCGGGGACGAACGGTCGTTGCAGCCCCACGAGGTACCGGCCGGCGCGCACCTGGGCGGGGTCGGCGACCGATGCCCGGCGCAGCACCAGCGGGTGCGGCATCGACAGCGCCGCGACCGCGCGGGTGACGGCCGGCTGCAGCGACGGCATCGACCAGGCGATCCAGCCACCCCAGCCGTGCCCCACGATGACGGCGTCCTCGGCGCCGAGCGAGCGGATGACGCTGGCGACGTCGGCCGCCAGGGTGAACGTGTCGTAGCCGTGCGGCGGCTTGTCGGAGGCGCCGTAGCCGCGCAGGTCCATGGCCACCGCCCGGTAGCCCGCGTCGGCGAGGGCGGTCAACTGGTCGCGCCAGGCCCACCAGAACTCGGGGAAGCCGTGCAACAGGACCACCATCGGGCCGTCGCCCAGCTCGGCGACGTGGAAGCGCGCCCCGTTGGCGGGCACCAGGCGGTGCTCCCACGGGCCCTCGACGAAGATGCCGGCGCCGTCGGTGCTCACGTGCCTCCCCGAGTGGTGGTGTGGAACGACCTGCCGCGACGACGATCGTGCTGCCCGCGACGACAGCGGCGACGCCGGGGCGGTGCGGGCCCGCCGCCGGGACTACTTGCTGGGCTTGACCGCCGCGACGGTGTCCTGCGCGTTCTTGATGGTGCGTTGCGGCTTGCCCTGGACCTTCCCGAGCGCGCTCTTGCCGATCAGCGCCAGGATGCCGCAGATGATCAGCAGCACGACGCCGATGATGAGGAAGGCCAGCCAGGGGGCCAGACCCGCGGCCACGATGCCGTAGGCCGCGGCGAAGAACAGCAGGCCGAGGGCGTAGAGCGCGAGCAGGCCGGCGGCGCCGAACATCCCCGCCCCCTTGCCGGCCCGCTGCGCGTCGGCCTTGAGCTCGAGCTTGGCCAGGTCGATCTCGCTGCGCACGATCGACGAGACGTCCTCGGTGGCCTGGGCGACGAGCTGACCCAGCGTGCGTTCGGGCGTGCTGCTGTCTGTGGTGGCCATGACCTCTCCTTCGTGTGCGGTCCGATCCGTGCCCCGCGCCACGGGGCACCCCCGACCCTATCCGCCGGTGCGCCTGGTGTGCCTCCCGTGTGCTCAGGCGCGCGGGTCGTCCCGCTGGTAGACGTCGGGGACGCCGTCCCGGTCGAGGTCGATCTGCTCGGCGGCGTTGATCCGTTGGTAGACCTTGGCTCGGCGGCGCAGCACGACCGAGGCCAGCACGGCGGCGAGCGTCGACCCGGCCAGGACGGCCAGCTTGACGTGCTCGTCACGGGCCGAGCCGGCCCCGAAGGCCAGCTCGCCGATGAGCAGCGACACGGTGAACCCGATGCCGGCCAGCAGCGCCAGGCCGAACACGTCGGTCCAGGCCAGGTCGTCGTCCAACCGGGCGCGGGTGAATCGGGCAAAGCACCAGGTGCCGCCGAACACGCCGACCGTCTTG
This sequence comes from uncultured Ornithinicoccus sp., assembly GCA_964425155.1. Lineage (GTDB taxonomy): Bacteria > Actinomycetota > Actinomycetes > Actinomycetales > Dermatophilaceae > Segeticoccus. The sequence continues at coordinate 5,856 of CAYRLV010000078.1, forward strand.
CCGATGACGAGCGCGGCCACCACGCCCCAGGCGGCGGGGTCGTGGAGGGCGCCGCCGAGTCCACTGCCGATGCTGACGCCGGCGGCCATGAAGGCGAAGACCGGCACCGCGAACCCGGCGGAGAACGGCCGCAGCAGGTGCTCGAGGCGCTCGGCGTATGCCGCGTGGTCACCCGGGTGGGTGCCACCGCCGGAGGCGCCGACCGGTACCAGCATGCCGAGCACGACGCCGGCCACGGTCGCGTGCACGCCCGAGGCGTGCACCAGGCCCCAGACGAGCAGGGCGAGCGGTATCAGCAGCCACCAGCGGGTGCTGCGGCGCTGCACGAGCCAGCCGAACAGGGCGCCCGGCAGCACGGCCAGTGCCAGCCAGGGCAGCTCGAGGTGCGCCGTGTAGCCCACCGCGATGATGGTGATGGCGATGAGGTCGTCCACGACGGCAAGGGTGAGCAGGAAGGACCGCAGCGCGAGCGGGAGGTGGCTGCCGACGACGGCCAGCACCCCCAGGGCGAACGCGATGTCGGTGGCCGTCGGGACTGCCCACCCGGCCAGGGCCTCACTGCCGCCACCGAGCAGCAGGGTCACCGCGACGTAGACCACGGCCGGCACGGCGACCCCGCTCGCCGCGGCGGCCACCGGCAGCACGGCCTTCGCCCGGTCGGACAGGTCGCCGATCACGAACTCGCGCTTGAGCTCGAGCCCGGCGACGAAGAAGAACACCGCGAGCAGGCCGTCGCCCGCCCACTGGCCGAGGGTGAGGTCGAGGTGCCAGGCCGCCGGTCCGACGGTGACGTCGCGCAGCGCCTCGTAGCTGTCGCCCCACGGGGTGTTGGCCCACACCACCGCGAGCAGGGCCGCCACCAGCAGGACGGCGCCACCGGTGGTCTCGGTCCGCAGGGCGGCGGCGAGGTGCTGCGCCTCGGGCCAGCTGGAGCGGTCGAGGATGCGGCGGGGCGTGGGTGTCGGTGGAGTTCGGGGTGTCGTCATCGGGGTCCTGGTCGGTCGCGTCGGTCGGCGTCACGAGGTCCGCGACGACGACGCCGACCAGACTTCCCGGCTCACCTGCCTGCCAGTGTAGGGGTCGTCACGCCGAGGGTCACACGGCGCTCAGGCCAGGACGAAGTAGCGCAGCCAGAGGTAGGGCGCGGCGACCGCGATGGTGATGGTGGTGACGACGATGCCCTTGCGGGTGAACTCCCAGAAGGTGATCGGCCAGCCGGCCCGGGCGGCGATGCCGAGCACGACCACGTTGGCGCTGGCCCCGATGGCGGTCATGTTGCCGCCGAAGTCCGCGCCGATGGCGAGCGCCCACCACAGCGCCTGCGCGTGCGTCGGGTCGGGGATGTCCTGGGCCAGGGCGAGCACGAGCGGGCTCATCGTCGCGACGTAGGGGATGTTGTCGATGAAGCCGGACAGCACGGCCGAGACGACGAGGATGAGCATGACGGCGAGGAGTGCATTGCCTCCCGTCGCGTCGGCGGCCCACGTGGCGAGCTGCTTGATGACCCCGGTCTTCACCAGCGCGCCGATCATGATGAACAGCCCGGCGAAGAACAGCAGCGTCTCCCACTCCACCCCGTCGAGGTAGTGCTCGGGCTTGGTGCCCGAGATGAGGACCAGCAGCCCGGCACCGAGCAGCGCCACGACCGACGGCGCCAGGTTCAGCGCCGCGTGCGACACGAAGGCGGCCAGCACGAGCGCCAGCACGGCCAGCCCCTTGACCAGCAGGGTGCGGTCCTGGATGGCCTCGCGCTCGTTCAGCGCCATCACGTCGGCGACCCGGTCCGGGTGCGCGTCGAAGCTGCCGCGGAACAGCCGCGGCAGCAGCAGGGTGAAGACGACCAGCTCGACGAGCACGATGGGCGCGAGGTTGAGCAGGAAGTCGTTGAAGGTGAGTCCGGCCCGGCTGCCGATGATGATGTTGGGTGGGTCACCGATGAGGGTCGCGGTGCCGCCGATGTTGGAGGCCATCACCTCGGCGATGAGGAAGGGGACGGGTGACACGCCGAGACGGTCGCAGACGAGCAGTGTCACGGGAGCGACGAGCAGCACGGTGGTGACGTTGTCGAGGAACGCCGAGGCGAGCGCGGTCATCAGCGCGAGCAGGATCATGACCCGCAGCGGCGACCCACCGGCGCGCTTGGCCGCCCAGATCGCGAGGTACTCGAAGATCCCGGTGCGCCGCAGGACGCTGACGATGATCATCATGCCGAGCAGCAGGAAGATGACGTCCCAGTCGACCCCGGTGTCGTGCGAGAAGAACGCGTCCTCCGACCCCATGATCCCGACCGCGAGGACGATGCCGGCGCCGGCGAGGGCAGGGACGACCTTGGGCAGCTTGTCCGTCGCGATGAGTAGGTAGGCGATCGCGAAGACGGCAACCGCGACCGCCGCGCTCACCGGTGGACCACCCGGGTCGAACCGGCGGTCATCGCTCCGGCAGCGCTCGTCGCAGCAGCCGGCTGGCCGAGACGGTCCCGACGAAGTCGTCGTCGTCCATCACCGCGACCAGGGGGCAGTGCAGGCGGGCCATGACCGCGGCCACCTCGACGATGGTGTCGTCCGCGTTGACCCGGGGCAGCTCGGTCGGTTCCTCGGGCAGGAGGGAGGCCACCGTCTCCCCGGCCAGCCGGTCGGCGATCTTGTCCGCGGCCAGCTCGCCGAGGACCCCCGCGAGCGAGGGGTCGTCGCGGACGTAGCTCGGGACGATGAAGGCGACCACCTGGGAGGCCGGAAGGATCGAGTGCGGCCGGCCGTCGGCGTCGAGCACCACGAGGCCCGGGAGACGGCGTTCCGCGAGGAGCACGGCCGCGTCCCGTGCCGGTGAGTCGAGGGCAACGGTAGGGAGGTCCTCCGCCAACTCGTCCGCCCGCATGGCGCTCACCCTAGGGCACGGTCACCGGAGGGAGTCCTGACGTCCACCCGGCGGGACCCTGGACCCCGCCGGGTGGACCGACCAGTGTGCGGGCCCCTGACCGCCCGCTCCGACAGTCGTCCCGCCGGAAGGTCGAGCGAGCCACTGCCTGAAACCACTGTGACTCATGGTTTCTCTGTGGCGTGTCAATGTCAGGAATAGGTTTGGCAAAGCGCAGTCATGAGCTGGTTGCGGCGAGAAGGCGCGAGGTCCTGCGCCTGCTCGCCGCCACCAGCCTCCTGGGGATGGTCACCAGTGGTGCGCGACGTCGATCACCAGGCGAGATCCGGTGCCACCGTTCGGGGCGGCGAGGGTGAAGACCCGGAACGGCAGCCGGGCGCGCACGCCGAGCCCGATGGTGGTCTGCCCCTCGAAGCTGCCTGCCAGCGCCACCTGCCGGAACGTCGAGTAGCCGTTGACGCGCACCAGCTCGCGCCGGTTCGGCGGGTCGTAGGTGGGGTGGCCGGAGCTGTTGTATGCGGGGGCGTTCGCGACGATGGACAGCTTCGCGCCACCGCGCAGCGGGACCGCGTGGCCCGAGCCCGGTGCCCGGACCGTCTTGACGTACTTCACCGTGTAGCCCGCCCGGCGGTTCTTGCCGGTCAGGTCGATCACGAGCCGGTCGAAGCACGCGTGCCGACCCGACCGCACGTTCTTGATCGAGGCGGTGGTCGTGCGGGCCGACGACTTCTTGAGCGAGCCCCAGTGGATGCCGCAGTATGGCGCGGCGCTCGCGGGCACGGCGGTCGCCGTCGCCGTGGCCAGACCGAGGGCGGGTGCGCCGGTCAGGGCCATCGCGAGGACGACGGTGCGGGTCAGGGACCTGGATCGGTGGAGCTTCATGGTGTCCTCCTTCCGGACACCACACCCACGCGCACCGGTCGGATCCGGTTGACACCCCATACCTGCTTGTTGCGGCGAGTTCGGCCCGTCGACGGGCCGAACTCGCCGCACAAGGGGGAGTCAGTGCACGACGGCCTTCTCGGCACCGGCCCCGGTGAGCGAACGCACCTCCATCTCGGCGAACTTCTGCTCGTCGGAGCGCTCCTTGCTGGTCACGGTGCCCAGCCAGCCGAGGAAGAAGCCCAGCGGGATCGACACGATGCCCGGGTTGTCGAGCGGGAACCAACTGAAGTCGACCGACGCGTCCTTGATCATCGACGGGCTGGTGCCGTCCGGGCCGGCCGGTTTGCCGGAGACCACCGGGCTGAAGACGATGAGCGTGATCGCCGAGATCAGCCCGCCGTAGATGCTCCACAGCGCGCCCCGGGTGTTGAACCGCTCCCAGAACAGCGAGTAGAGGATCGTGGGCAGGTTCGCGCTGGCCGCGATCGCGAAGGCGAGGGCGACGAGGAACGCGATGTTCTGCCCGTTGGCGAAGATCCCGCCGATGATCGCGACGACGCCGATGACCAGGGCGGTCATCCGGGCGATCCGCACCTCGCCCTTGCCGCCGACCTGACCCTTCTTGATCACGTTGTTGTAGATGTCGTGCGCGAACGAGGCGCTCGCGGTGATGGTGAGGCCGGCCACCACCGCGAGGATGGTGGCAAAGGCCACCGCGGAGATCAGGCCGAGCAGGATCTCGCCACCGAGGTGGAAGGCCAGCAGGGGCGCCGCGGAGTTCGCCGCGCCGGGTGCGCCGAGGATCTCCTCGGGGCCGACGAGGGCCGCCGCGCCGTAGCCCAGCACCAGGGTGAACAGGTAGAACAGCCCGATCAGCCAGATCGCCCACTGCACCGACCGGCGCGCCTCCCGGCTCGACGGCACGGTGTAGAAGCGCATCAGCACGTGCGGCAGGCCGGCCGTGCCCAGCACGAGCGCCAGGGACAGTGAGATGAAGTCGATCTTGGTGAGTGTGGACGTGCCGTACTTGAGGCCCGGCTGGAGCACCTTCTCGCCCGCCGGGGACTCGGTGACCGCGTGGTGCAGCAGCGTCGACAGGTTGACCCCGTGCTTGCCGAGGACCCACAGGGTCATCACGGCGGCGCCGATGATCAGCAGCACCGCCTTGACGATCTGCACCCAGGTGGTGCCCTTCATCCCGCCGACCAGCACGTAGGTGACCATGATGACGCCGACGATGGCGATCACCAGGCTCTGCGCCGTGCGGCCGTCCACGCCGAGCAGCAGCGCCACGAGGCCACCGGCACCGACCATCTGGGCCAGCAGGTAGAAGAAGCAGACGACGAGGGTCGAGATGGCCGCGGCCATCCGCACCGGCCGCTGGCGCAGCCGGAAGGAGAGCACGTCGGCCATGGTGAACCGGCCCGTGTTGCGCAGCAGCTCGGCCACGAGCAGGAGCGCGACCAACCAGGCCACCAGGAAGCCGATCGAGTAGAGGAACCCGTCGTAGCCGCCGATGGCGATGGCGCCGGCGATACCCAGGAAGGACGCCGCCGACAGGTAGTCGCCGGAGATGGCGATGCCGTTCTGCGGACCGGTGAAGGCCCGCCCGCCGGCGTAGAAGTCCGCCGCCGACCGGTTGTTGCGGGATGCCCGGATGACGATGGCCAGGGTGACCAGCACGAACAGGACGAAGATCGTGATGTTGATCGTCGGGCTACCGACGTCGGTCTGCGCCGGCATCAGGGTCGTCAGGGCGCTCACTGGGGCTCTCCTTCGATCTCGGCGCGGAGCTTGTCAGCAGTCGGGTCGAAGTGCCGGTCGGCCCAACGCACGTAGATCGTCGTAATGACGAACGTGCTGACGAATTGGCCGAAGCCGAACAGCAGCCCGACGTTGACGTTGCCGAACACCTTGTGCGACATGAACTCCGGGGCGAACGCGGCGAGCACGACGTAGAGGAAGTACCACACCAGGAACAGCGCGGTCATCGGGAAGACGAAGGCGCGGAAGCGACGGCGCAGGTCGGCGAACTCCTGGGAGCGCTGGACCTGCTGGTAGGTCGACCGCGGCCCCACCTCATCGAGCGGCGGAGCGGTCTCACTCATGGGCAGTTACCTCCAGGGTGGGACGGGGACCGGGGTGTCCCCGTGACGCAGATCACTGTGCGGCCCCGTGGCGAGCAGGGTGAGGACCGTGGAGGGGTGGTGCGACGGGCGGTGCGAATCGGTCGACGGGCGGACGCCACCCGTCGCCGAGCGGTCGGATCCGTGCGACGAACGGTCCCCCCGGCTCCTCACGGTGAGGCGCGGAGGGTCAGCCGGCGATCGGTTCGGGGCCGTGCAGCTGCACCATCATCCGTCCGGTGCCCCGGGGCACCCGGTCGCGCGTCGCCAAGGACACCACGATGGTGACCAGGAAGGTGATCGGCACCGTCCAGGCCGCCGGCTGGGACAGCAACGCTCCCGGCCAGCCGCCGGGCACCCCGAACAGCACGGTGGCCAGGACCGCGACGAAGGCCAGGCCACCGCCGCTGGCGATCCCGGCCGCGGCGCCGGTCGTGGACAGCCCCCGCCACCAGACGCCGAGGACGAGCAACGGGCAGAAGGTCGACGCGGCCACCGCGAACGCGAGGCCGACGGCGCTGGCCAGGGCGACCGAGGCACCCGCCAGGGAGAGGGCATAGGGCACCAGGACGCCGAGCACCACCGCGATCCGGAATCCCTGCACCGACGTGGCGTCTCCGCCCGTCCGCCGGTGCAGCCGCGGCCGCAGCAGGTCCTGGGCGAGGACCCCGGCGACCGACACGGTCAGCCCGGAGGCAGTGGAGAGAAACGCGGCGAACGCGCCGCCGGCGAGCAGCGCGCTGAGCAGGTCGCCCAACGTCGTCGGCGATGCGGCCGACGGCAGCAGCAGCACCACCGAGTCGGGGTGCAGCCCGCGCGGCAGGTGCGGCAGGTAGACCCGGCCCCACACGCCATACAGGGGAGTGAACAGGTAGAACGCCGCGAGCAGCACGATGACCCACGAGGTCGTGCGTCGCGCTGCCTGCCCGTCGGGGTTGGTGTAGAACCGGACGATCACGTGCGGCAGTCCCATGGTGCCGAGGCAGAGGGCCAGCAGCGTGCTGTAGGTCCAGTATGTCGGGTGGTCCTGACCGCCGAATCCGCTGAGTGGGCGCGCCCACCCGCCGCCACCGG
>CAYRLV010000079.1:0-12735 GCA_964425155.1 uncultured Ornithinicoccus sp.
CGGCGCAGCCGCTTGCGCGCAGGGCGCGGCGGCCATGATGGAGCGCCAGGAACGAGCAGAAAAACACATCCGCAGCCGCCGGCCGGCAGGCCGGCGTCCGTGTGCCCGCGCGCGCTCCGTCGCGGGCGGGCCGGGGTGCGCGAGGGGTGGCGGCCCCTCGCCCACGGCGGACCTGGGGCGGTCGGGCGAGGACGAGGGGCCTGGTCGTGACGCTATCGGTGCGCGCGGACCTGGGGCAGCGCTGCTGCCTCCCGCGGTGTCCGTCGGCACGCCCCCATTCCGCCGCACCCCTATTGCCGCCAACAGTACTGTTTGGGCTGATGGCGGTCACTGTTGTGCGGGGGCCTGATTCCGGCTGATCTGCTCGCACAGGGCCGCCAGTCCGCCGGCCTGCCGGCCGCGGGCCAGGCACTCGGGGCACGTGGTGTGCTGGCTGCTGAGTGTCCACAGCTTGGCTCCTTTGATCTGGCCGGCCTGGCTGACGTCGAGGAAGTCGCGGCCGCAGGCGGTGGCGAAGTTCGGCAGGATCATGTGCACGACGTCGGGGGAGTCCTCGGCGGCGAGGACGTCGAGCAGGTCCGGGCCGTTCATGGCGTCCACTGGTCGGCCTCCCCGGTGTCGTGGGCTTCGTAGGTCCGGCCGGTGGCCGGTCCGATGATCCGGGTGGTGCGCATGGTTCCTCCTCGGGCTGTTCCTACCTCCAATAGCACTATTACCGTCACCGTGCGGCAACGGTAATAGTGCTCTTGGGGGTTTTTCTAGGCGGCCTCGGTGGCCTCGCCGGTCTCGGTGATGGCTTCGGCCAGGGTGTGGGCGGCGCGCAGCACGCGGCCGGCGGTCTCCTTGATGGTCTCGGCTTCGCCCTGGCTCCATCCGGCCACGTAGCCGATGCTGTAGGCGCTGGTGTCCAGTCCGAGAATCCCGGCGACGACGTAGGCCACGGACTCGGCCTCGGTCTCCTTGATACCGCGATGGGTGATGTACTCGGCCGGGTCCTCCTCGGCGTGCAGGATGACGTGAGCGGCCTCGTGCAGGGCGGTCTTGGCGGCCTGGGCGGGGGTCAGGGCCGCGTCGACGACGACGCGGCGGGTGCCGTCGGTGGTGGTGTAGCCGTTGGTCTCGCCGGGGATCGGCGCGCGCTCGACGGTCCAGCCCTGGCCGGTGAGGTAGTCGGCCACGGCCTCGAAGATGCCGAGCGGGTCGTCTCCGGTGAGGCGGTGGGCGATGGTGCTGGGGTCCTCGGCCTCGGGGTCGATGGGGTCGGTCTGGCTCATCGCAGGGTCTCCTGCGCGCGGGCGGTGTAGGTCAGTCCGGCCCGGCGCAGCGACTCGGCCGGGGTGCCGGCGCTCCAGTCCGGGGCCTCGCCGGTCATCGGCAGCGGGGTGCGCGCTCGGGCGACTTCGTGCAGCTGGCTGCTCAGGTAGTCCCACGTCTCGGTCTCGCCGCGGACCAGCTCGACCACCTCGACGTCGCACGTGACGCCGTGCTCGGTCAGCGCGGCGCGCACCGCGGCGGTGTAGGCCGTCAGATAGGCCGCCTTGTCCTGCTCCCACAGGGTGTCGATGGCCTCGGTGATGGCTGCGGCTTCGGCGGCTTGGTCCTCGGTCAGGGTCTCGTCGCTCTCGCGCGTAATGGCATCGGCACGCTCCTCGTCGTACATCTGGGTCAGGCCGAAGTCGTAGAAGGTGTCCTCGACGTCGAGCACCAGGCGCACCGGCTCGGTGCGCCAGCGCAGCAGGTCACCGGGCTCGGTGCCGGCGGTGCTGTGCACGATCTGGCGCACGTAGTCGGCTTCCCACGATCCGGGCCGGCCGGCCAGCAGCGCCTCGACGCCGCCGACGTTGGCCGCCACGGTGGTCAGCACGTGACAGGCGATCTCTGCGAAGTCGACAGGCTCGACCTGGGCGTGCTCGGTGCCGGCTCCGCGCACCCGCGTGCGCCGGGCCGCGGCGGTCAGTGCCGTGATCGCCTGGGTGATCGGGTCCGGGCTCTGCTCGGGCGTGGTCATGGTGTCCTCGTTGCTGGTCATGGCTACCCCCCCATCGGTCGGCCCTGGGGTAGCTCGCGTGCCCCCACGGACGGGAACGGCTTGCCGCCGTTGTACTTGGCTTCCAGTCGTTCGACCTCGGCCATCACGGCGTCGTTGATGAACTGTGACAGCGTGCGCGGTCCCTCGGTGGTCATGGTGTGCAGGATCGCCCCGCGCACCCGGCCGGTGTCCTCGGGGTCCTGGTAGAAGGAGACCTTGTGGCGGTACTTCGTGGCCTTCTTCCGCGGCCGCGGTGCCTCCTCCTGACGCTCCGCACCCGGTGGTGCCGTCTCGGGTTCCTCCTGGGTCGGTGGTGTTGGCGGTGCGACGGGGCTCTGCCCGGCCAGGCTCGACCGGCGCGGGGCCGGTCTGCGGCTGCTCGAGGTGGTCATGACTCTCCTTCGATGACGGTCAGGTGGTCGGTGTAGAGCGCGCCCAGCGCGGCGGCCTCGGCGCTGCCCCACTCGTCGAGGCCGCGGGCGGCCTCGGTGGCGTCTGCGATGACGACGCGCTTGGGGATCGGCGGGGCCAGGACGCGCAGCCCGCGGGTCTCGGCGGCGGTGTGCAGCTCGTCGAGCCACGTCTGTCCCGACACGGTGCGCTCCTCGTGCTGGTTGACGACCACGCCGGCCACGTTCAGGCCGGGGTTGTAGTAGCGGCGCACGTTGTCGATGGTGTCGAGCAGCTGGGCCAGGCCCGACAAGCTCCACTGCTTGGAGTGGGTCACGATCACCACGCCCTGGGCGGCGGTCAGTCCGTTGATGGTCAGCTGGTCCAACGACGGGGCGCAGTCGATGAGGATCACGTCGTAGTCGCCGGCCACCTCGGCCAGCGCCTCGCGCAGCCGGCCCTCACGGCCGGCCCCGGCGATCACGAGCTCATCGCGCACGTAGCCCAGCGTCACCCCGGACGTCGGCACCACGTCCAGGCCCGGCCACACGCCGGGCACGATGACGTCGGCCACGGTCTCCGGGGCACGGGCGCTGAGCGCGTCGGCCAAGCCCGCCTGGTCCTCCCCCACCGGCTCGGCGGCCGCCACGGCGGTGAGATTGCCCTGCGGGTCGTTGTCCACCACCAGCACCCGCCGGCCTTGCAGCACCGCGGCGCGGGCGAGGTGGAACGTCGTCGTGGACTTGCCGACGCCGCCCTTTTGGTTGCACAGGGCGTAGATACGAGCGGTCACGGTAATACCTCCAATAGGGTCCAGAGTACTCTTAGGGGTGCGGCGCTCACCAATGGAGCACCGCACCCCTGTGGCCGCTGACTCAGAACGCCGGCTCGTGCTCGTCGACCCGGCCGGCCCGCTCGACGCTGACGGACTGGCCGCGCAGGCTGACGGCGACCTCATCGGCGCGTACCTCGTGCTGGATGCGGGTGCCCTGCTCCCCGCGGTACTCCGTGACCCGGTAGCGGCCGGCGAAGGTGACGCGCACGTTGCCGCTGCGCTCGGCGGTCTCTACCAGGGCGGTGGCCTGCGCACCGCTCACGGCGACGTCGTAGGCGATGGGCGGCCCGTCGGTGTAGCTGCCGTCCTCCTGGCGGATGCGGTCGGAGACGATCACGCGGGCGTAGGTGTAGGGGCCACGCTCTCCCTGGCGCAGCTCGGGGGCGGCGGCGAGGTTGCCGGTGCGGACGATGTAACTCATGGCTCCTCCTCAGTTCGGGGTTGCAACTCTAATAGTACTGTTCGGGATAATGGTAGCACAAGAGGGCCGGCCGCTCCACCTCCAATCGGTGACCGTCCATCTGCGAGGGGTAGAACACCCACTCGATGCCGCTGGCCGGGTTCGGGGGCTCCAGGCGCACGCCGTGCACGGGCGATCCGGGGGCGATCGGGCCGAGGGCGTCGGTGACCCGTAGCGGGGTGCGGTAGCGGCGGCCGTCCAGGCTGAGGATGACGTCACCGGCGCGCAGGTCCGCCAGTCGGGTGAGGACGATGGTCGGCATGATGGCTCCTGCCTCTATTAGTACTGTTAGGGGCCCCGGGTCACTCGGTGCGGGTGGCGATGCGGGCGATGTGGTCGGGGCGGAAGCCGGACCAGTGGTCCTCGCCGGTGCCGTCCTCGACGACGCACACCGGGGCCTCGGAGTAGCCCAGGTCCTCGGTGACGTACTGCCGGGCGGCGGGGTTGGTGCGGATATCGACCTCGACGAAGGGCACGCCCTTCTTGGTCAGCGCCGACTTGGTGACGGTGCAGCGGCTGCAGCTCGGGCCGGTGGTGTAGACGGTCACGCTCAACATGGCAGGGTCCTCCTGTCGGTCATTCTTTCGGCTCGTTCCTGATAGCGGAGCATGGGCCGCCGGCAGCGTCCCGGAGTGCAACCCGTAGGGCGGCGGGGGAGAGAAGTTCGGCGCGAAATAAGGGAGCGAAGCGACCGCGTGCCGAAGTTCTCGGCGGAGCCGGCGGCGCAGCCGCTTGCGCGCAGGGCGCGGCGGCCATGATGGAGCGCCAGGAACGAGCAGAAAAACACATCCGCAGCCGCCGGCCGGCAGGCCGGCGTCCGTGTGCCCGCGCGCGCTCCGTCGCGGGCGGGCCGGGGTGCGCGAGGGGTGGCGGCCCCTCGCCCACGGCGGACCTGGGGCGGTCGGGCGAGGACGAGGGGCCTGGTCGTGACGCTATCGGTGCGCGCGGACCTGGGGCAGCGCTGCTGCCTCCCGCGGTGTCCGTCGGCACGCCCCCATTCCGCCGCACCCCTATTGCCGCCAACAGTACTGTTTGGGCTGATGGCGGTCACTGTTGTGCGGGGGCCTGATTCCGGCTGATCTGCTCGCACAGGGCCGCCAGTCCGCCGGCCTGCCGGCCGCGGGCCAGGCACTCGGGGCACGTGGTGTGCTGGCTGCTGAGTGTCCACAGCTTGGCTCCTTTGATCTGGCCGGCCTGGCTGACGTCGAGGAAGTCGCGGCCGCAGGCGGTGGCGAAGTTCGGCAGGATCATGTGCACGACGTCGGGGGAGTCCTCGGCGGCGAGGACGTCGAGCAGGTCCGGGCCGTTCATGGCGTCCACTGGTCGGCCTCCCCGGTGTCGTGGGCTTCGTAGGTCCGGCCGGTGGCCGGTCCGATGATCCGGGTGGTGCGCATGGTTCCTCCTCGGGCTGTTCCTACCTCCAATAGCACTATTACCGTCACCGTGCGGCAACGGTAATAGTGCTCTTGGGGGTTTTTCTAGGCGGCCTCGGTGGCCTCGCCGGTCTCGGTGATGGCTTCGGCCAGGGTGTGGGCGGCGCGCAGCACGCGGCCGGCGGTCTCCTTGATGGTCTCGGCTTCGCCCTGGCTCCATCCGGCCACGTAGCCGATGCTGTAGGCGCTGGTGTCCAGTCCGAGAATCCCGGCGACGACGTAGGCCACGGACTCGGCCTCGGTCTCCTTGATACCGCGATGGGTGATGTACTCGGCCGGGTCCTCCTCGGCGTGCAGGATGACGTGAGCGGCCTCGTGCAGGGCGGTCTTGGCGGCCTGGGCGGGGGTCAGGGCCGCGTCGACGACGACGCGGCGGGTGCCGTCGGTGGTGGTGTAGCCGTTGGTCTCGCCGGGGATCGGCGCGCGCTCGACGGTCCAGCCCTGGCCGGTGAGGTAGTCGGCCACGGCCTCGAAGATGCCGAGCGGGTCGTCTCCGGTGAGGCGGTGGGCGATGGTGCTGGGGTCCTCGGCCTCGGGGTCGATGGGGTCGGTCTGGCTCATGTCGAACACGGAGACGGGGAAGAATCGGGTGCGGCGGGTCTGCTTCTCCTCGCCGGTCTGCTCGTCCTCCTCGGTGGTCACGACGTCGCGGCCGCCGAAGATGCGGATGCCGCGCTCACCCTTGCGGACCTGGCGGCCGAGCTTCTGCCAGGTGCGGTACCCGGCGACGTGGGTGGCCTCGGGGCACTGGGCCAGGATCAGCAGGAGGTTGCCCAGGCTGTAGCGGTGGAAGGAGCGAGCGAAGTCGAGGAAGCGGGTCCACGCCTCGGAGTTGCGCAGCTGCTCGACCTGCTCCGCGATGGAGGCTTGCAGGGCCTCGGCCTCGGCGCGGCGCTGCTCGGGGGTCTTGGTGTTCTTGATCTTGCGTGCCATCGTCCTACCTCCGGTGACGGTATTAGTACGATTCCGGGCCGTCTGCCTGACCCCTCCTCCACGTTTTTGCCGTGAAGGCACGAAGTGCCATTCAGGGCGAGAGGAGGGAGTGCAACCCGTAGGGCGGCGGGGGAGAGAAGTTCGGCGCGAAATAAGGGAGCGAAGCGACCGCGTGCCGAAGTTCTCGGCGGAGCCGGCGGCGCAGCCGCTTGCACGGACGACGACGCCCGTAGAATGCCGCAGGCTTCACGGCGAAAAGCGTGCGCCGCAGGCGCGATCACAGCCGGCCGCGCAGCGGCCGTCGAGCACGGCCCGCAGGGCCGCCCGCGGAGCGCGAGGGCGCAGCTCTCGCCAGCGCCGTCAGGCGATGCGCTCGGCCACCCGCGGACTGGACACGAGCGGGTGACGGGACCAGGACCAGGCCGCCTCGTGGGGACGTCTCAGGGCCTGGCCGCCGCGGTGCTCGGTGAGTTCCCGGTGGGCGCGGCGGTGGTCGGCGCGGCCGTCCAGACCGCGAGGGTAGGGGCCGTAGGCGTGGCTGCCGTCCTCGGGTAGCAGGGATAGTTGCCCGCGGCCGGGCCGCCGGGTGGGCGCGGTGCGTTTGGGCGCGTTCATCCATGCTTCCTCGGCCTGCCACCAGGCCCACAGCTCGCGCTCGATGCGGTAGCGCTCGGCCCGCTCGGCCAGCCGGCCGTCGATGCCGAGGGACCGTGCGGCCGCGGTGCGGCGGTCGCGGGCCGGGCGTCGCCAGCCGCGGCGGTCGTGGATGAGCACGCCGGCCTCGGTGAGACGGTCCAGCAGCCACCGGGCCTGGGCCGGGCTCGCGCCGATGCACCGGGCCACGTCGTCGAGCTGCTGAGGGTCGGTGCTGGTGCGGCTGTAGGTGTTGCCGGCCAGGTGCCCGAGTCCGGGGGAGAGGCTGAACAGATCGTGCGCGGCGTCGGTGATCCGGGCGGTGAGAGTGGCGAGGAGGGAAGTTCTCTCTGCGGCCCCGGCCCCTGCGGGGCGCGGGACCGCTTGTGACCGGGTATCGGTCGGAGGGGTGTGGATAAGCCCGTGGGGGTCGATCGTCCAGTGCGCGCCGTGTGGTCCGTCGGCGGGGCGGGTCTGGGTGATCCAGCCGTCCTCTGCGAGCCGGAGGAGGGACGTGCGGGCGGTTTCGCGGCCGATCCCGGCCAGCAGGGCCAGGCGGCGGGTATCGGCCTCCACGGCGGCGCTGACGGCTTGCAGGGCCAGGACGCACAGGACGTCGAGCACGCGGCGGTCGGCGGGGCCGCCCCCGCGGGTCCAGCGGCCGGCGGCCGCGTCTGCGCGGGTCTGCACGGCGCGCACGCAGGCGGCGATGGCATCGGCGCGGGCATCGAAGGTGGGATCGTCCCCGATCTGCCGATCGGCGCTGGCGACGTACTTCACGGCCTTGTCCCACTGCCTGGCCAGCACGCTGGCGGCCTCGCGGCGGCCGCGTGGCCGGCGGGTGCTGCGGTCGCGGTAGGTGCGCACGTGCTCTAGGCCGGGAGCGGTGTCGGCCAGGGCGGCAATGTCGGCGTGCCGCCACCGGGCGGCGGCCGCGCCGATGAGCACGCGCCACAGCACCGCGGAGGCGTCCCCGCTGGCGGCGTCCTCATCGAGGGCGGCCGCGCTGACGCGCGGCAGCGGCCGGCGGGGGCCGGGCAGGTACAGCCGGCCGTGGTGATCCAGCGGCAGCGGGGTGCGCGGGTCGATGGCCTGGGCGGGCTCGGCGTCGGTGACGAGCTGGGCCAGGGTCTCCACGAGCTGGCGCACCTGGGCGGCGGTGCCCGTGGGCTGCGTCAGCGTGTTCAGCCGGCCGCTGAGCACCGTCGAGTGGCCACCGGCACGGTGCGGCGCGCCGGGAGGGCGCACGCAGCCGGTGACGGGGTTGGTCAGCGGAGCCAGGTCGAGGGTGGGGCACAGGTGGCGGGCCAGCCGCGCCAGGGTGGCCACAGTCTCCGGGTCCACGCTCTCGGCCAGACCGACCCACACGTGCCGGCCACCGGATGGCCCGGACTGGCAGACGACCGCCGGCAGGCCGGCGTCGGCCAGCAGGCCGGCCAGCAGCTGGGCGTCGCGCTGGGCGGCCGCCGCGCCGGTCTTGGCGTCGAGGTCGAACGCCAGCAGCCGGAAGCGGTGATCGGTGCCGGCCAGGTAGACCGCCCACGGGCGGTCAGGCTCGGCACCGTCGATGCGGTGCTGGCTTGTGTACTGATTGAGCACGTCGCCGTGGGCGTCTCTGGTGGCCACGCGCACGCTCGGCCGCGGGCTGATCGCCGCAGTCAGTGACCACGGCGCGCCGAGCGCCGAGGTAACGGTGACGTCATATGGGTTCGGCTGTATGATGGCAACGACCTTTCGTGATGGATAGGTCAACAACCTTTCGTGATGGATAGGTGCACAAACGAGGGCTCCCGGCCTGCCAAGCCGGTTCTCCTCCACATCGCTTGATCTGGTCTCCGTCGCCAAACTTCGACAGATCAGGCACTCTGCTTCCGAGCCCCGCCCGGCCAAGGGCGGGGCTCGATGCTTTATCCGGTGCGCCGCACGGGCTTACCTCCTGCATCGTTCAGGTCAGGACGGGGTTGGTCTGTCACGGGGGGCAGCTCCCAGCCGACCGGGATGCCACTCTCGTCGGGTTCTCCGGCACGGATCGCGGCCTCGACGATGGCCCAAATGGGCATCTGCGCGCGGGCTGCGTAAGTGTCGATCAGCTCCTTCACCTCTGGGGCCACGAACAGGTTGAGCGCAACCGTGGGCGTGCCCCTCGGGCGGCGGTACTGACTCGACATAGCACTTACCCTACCCGTGCTTCTACATCTACAACGGATCATTCGTGTTTCGGCGTGTCACTGCTCACGTCACGAGGCATTGCCTCGCCGTCGGCCGGCTCAGTCTCGACCCGGTGCGGCTCGCTGGTCCCGCAGCTGTGGCAGGTGGTCGCGGTGACGGGTTGTGGGCGGTGGCAGGATCGGCAGCGGCCGTTCTGCACGGTGAGGGTGCCGGCGGCGGGGATGGTGCCGTGCTCGTCGACGAGCTGCACGATGCCCTCGGGGCGCACGGCGACGGTCCACGTCTGCTCGCAGTCCTGGGCCGTGACCCGGACGGGCCGGCGCAGCCGGGCGGCGAGGGTCACGCAGCGGGCGATCATGCCGATGCGCAGCTCCTCGATGGTGGCGGCCTGGCAGGGGTGCTCGGTGCCGTTGATGGTCAGGCTGCCGGTGGCGTCGGCGCGGACGGTGGCGGTGATCTTCGGCCAGTCCGGCACGGTCTCGGGCAGGGGTTGGGTGGTCATAGGCCGCGGGCGACGGCTGCGCCGGCTGCCAGCCAGGCGCGCTGCGTCGTGGGTCGCAGGGAGCCGTAGCGCAGGATGCCGTCGACCATTGCAGGGTCGAACGGGATGGTGGCCACGGCGCGGGCCAGGTCGGCGTACCCGTTGGCGACGCGCTGGACCTCGCTGGGCTGGGCCTTGGGGTCGGCCTGGGTGACGATCACGACGGCATTCTGGGCCAGGCGCGCCGAGCGTTCGTCGCGCTCTCCGAGTGCTTCGAGCAGCAGCGCGCCGGCCTCGGCGTGGTCGTCGCGGGTGGTGGTGGCGACCACGAGCTGGTCGGTGTGGTCGATCATGCGCCGCCACATCGGGTCGGATTCGTCGTTGCCGGAGTCGATGAAGATCAGCCGGTAGTACTTGGCGGCCACGGCGTGGATGGCGTCGACGTCCTCGGGTTCGACTCGCTGGGCGGAGGCCAGTTCCATCGGCTTGGAGCGCAGCACGTCGAAGCGGTCGCGGGTCTGGTGGTGCACGTAGTGGGCCAGGTCGGCGGACTGCGCGCCGGTGCTGAGCAGCCGGTCCACCTGGGGCAGCAGCTCCATCAGCGTGGCTTCGTGCGGTCCCTGTTCGGTGCGCCAGCCGAGCGTGCCGCGGGTCTGGTTGTTGTCCCACGTGAGCACGCCGGCACCGCCGTAGCGGGCGAACACCGCGGCGAGCAGGACCGTGGAGGGCGTTTTGCCGGCGCCGCCTTTGCCGTTGACGATGGCGATGGTGCGCGGGCCGGGCCAGTGCTGGCTCACGGCTTGGATATCGGCGCGTTCGGCTCGTTCGGCCGGGCTGGGGCTCATGCGGATGCCGAGCCGGGTCATCGCCCCGCGCCAGCCTTGGGTGGCCGGCTCCTCGCGCTGTTCCTGGGTGAGGAAGGACTGCCGCTCGCGCCGTTCCCGGCGCGTCTCATACGGCTGGTTCTGGGCGGGGCTCGGCTGCGGTCCCGGCGCGGGCGGTGCGGCCTCGGCGGCCGTGGTGTCGTCGGCTGGCGCGGCCGCTGGCCTGGCGGGCTCGGCGGCCGTGCGGGCGGGGGTCTCGGTGCGGGGCCGTGGCCGGGCCTCGGCGGTCTCGTCGGCCTCGAGGGTGCCGTCGGTCTTGACGATGAGGGGCCATTGCCCGTCGGGGTCGGTCATCACCGCCCGCACCGGCCGGCCGAGCTTGCGGGCGGTGTCGGCAACGAGCTGGCGCACCTGGTCGCGTGCGGCGGGCAGGTCCTCGGCGTGCACCTGGTGGGTGCTGCCGCCGATCCTGACCTCGCCGGTGCCGTCGTCGTGGATGGTGGCCTCGATGCGCGGCCAGGCCGCTGCGGTGTCTGTGGTCATTGGTCCTCTCCTGTGTCCTTATCCGAGCCTGATCCCGATGTCTGCGAAGAACTCCTCCGGGTCGACGGGGGAGCCGTCGACGTGGACCTCGAAGTGCAGGTGAGGGCCGGTCGACCAACCGGACGAGCCGACGCGGCCGATCTGCTGGCCAGCGGTGACGCGATCGCCGGCGCTGACGAGCACGCCGCTGGCCCACATGTGCTTGTAGCGGGTCATGAGCCCGCCGCCGTGGTCGACGTCGATCGTCCACCCGCCGTTGGAGTCGGTGTAGGTGTCGATCACAACGCCGTCCTGCGCGGCCCAGATGGGGCCGCCGTCGCCGCCACCGCCGAAGTCGACGCCGGCGTGGAGCCGGGTGAACGATCCGGTGACGGGATCGGTGCGCATGCCGAACCGGGAGGTGATCGGCCCGGCTGCCGGCTGTGCCCAGCCTTCGGCGCTGACCTGGCCGGGCGTGGTCGACTCGCAGCCTGGGGTGACGACGCCGCCGGCGTCGGGCTTGATGTTGACGTGCACGTGGTCGAAGTGGTTCTGGGTGTCCGAGCCGCGGTCGGCCATCGGCCGCCAGCCCTCATCGGCCCGGTCGGCCGACCAGATTTGCTGCCACCAGATGATGTAGTCCACGCCCAGCTCGTCGGCGTTGTCGATGAGGTACTGCGCGAGTCGGTCGCCGGTGGCGCGGCCGTTGGGAATGTCGTTGGTCATGAAGTCCAGCGCGAGCCCGGAGGGGTGACCCTCGGGATCGTGAGCGGACTCCCGGTAGCCGCCGACGGTCTTGATCCCGAACATGGGACCGACGGTGTTGGCCACGACAGCCGTTTGCGGCTTGACGTCTCCGAGCGAGTAGTGCGAGGACGTGACCGGCTGCTCGCCGTTGGCGATACCTTCCACGCCGCTGAGGCCCTCGACCACTGCCACGGCGGCCGGCCAGTACCGCGCGTAGTGGTAGGGGTCGGCGTTGCGCTGGGTGCGGTGGGCAACGATGGTCGGCTCTAGAGAGTCGCGGTTCTCGATCCGCATCATCGCCTTGAAGAAGTTGGTGGCCGAGGTGAACGGGTCCATCCGGTCCTCGTAGGACCCCCACGCCCCGTTGTCGCGCTGCTGGAACAGGCCGCGGGAGTCGGGGCCGGCGGCGTCGCCGTGGTCGAGGACGCGCAGGCTCGACTCGCCCATCGCGGTCATCACGCCAATCGTCTGATCGCGCACGCTCAGGTCGAGTTCCTTGCCGGCCTGGATGATGTGGGCGGCGTTGACCAGCTGCTCGTGCTCGTAGCCGGCGATCGGGGTGTCTGGAACGGAGTCAGGGTCGATCGTCACGCCCGGCTGTTGGCCGCCGGACAGGCACATGTTCTGCTCGTCGCTGCCTCCCAGCAGCACGATGGCGAACACGAGCCCGAGCACGAGGGCCGGGACGAGCACGACGACGAGGGCGACGCCTGACTTCCGATCAGCCATGACTAGTCGGCCTGCTCCACGGGGGTGATCCGGCTGACCAGCCACGGCGCGTCGGCGTCTTGCCGGTTGAGGATCAGCCAGTAGCGGCCGGCGTCGGTGGGCACCTCCACCTGCGCGACGTAGGCGCTGGTGTCGTCGATGATCGTGCCCTGGCCGGTCACCTCACGCACCGGGATGTTGGCCGGGTCGACGTAGGCGTAGTCCTCGGCCGCCTGCGGGGTCAGCAGGGGCTCCAGCTCGGCCCACCAGGTGTCGTAGTCGAGGTCCGGTCGGGCGAAAGCGCGCATCGCCGTCTCGGCGGCGGCCACGACGCTCTGCCGCGAGGTCTCGTCCCACTCGGGGACGGGCTGCGGCGTGATGGTCTCGCCGGTGTCCTCGTCGACGAGCCCGCTCGGCGGCGGGGTGAACTGGTCCAGGTCGGGGGTCACCGGCGTGGTCGGTGTGCTGCTCGGGGGAGCGGGCGGAGCCTCCTCGTCCTGACCGGCGCACCCGGCCAGGACGAGAGCGGCCACCACGGCGACGCCCCCTATCGCCTTGCCTCGCATTTCAG
>CAYRLV010000080.1:0-12717 GCA_964425155.1 uncultured Ornithinicoccus sp.
GACCCGATCCTCAAGCCGATCGCCGACCAGCTCGACGCCACGCCGTCGCAGGTCTCGCTGCTGTTCACCAGCTACATGGCGATCATGGGCGTCGCGATGCTCGTGACCGGGGCGGTCTCGAGCCGGATCGGGGCCAAGCGCACGCTGTTGCTCGGGCTGGTGGTCATCATCATCGGCGCCGGCATGGCCGGCACGCAGGACGGCGTGAACGGGATCATCGCGTGGCGGGCCCTGTGGGGTCTCGGCAACGCGTTGTTCGTGGCCACCGCCCTCGCCACCATCGTGCAGTCGGCCCGGGGGTCGGTCGCGCAGGCCATCATCTTGTACGAGGCGGCCCTCGGGATCGGCATCGCGGCCGGACCGCTCGTGGGTGGCCTGCTCGGTCACCTCTCGTGGCGTGGCCCCTTCTACGGCGTCTCCGCGCTCATGCTGATCGCCCTGATCGCGACCGTGTTCCTCCTCCCGGCCACGCCCCGCGCGCCGCGAAAGAGCTCGCTGCTGGACCCGATCCGCGCGTTGGGGCACCGCGGCCTGCTGGTCACCGGGCTCACCGCGCTGCTCTACAACTTCGGCTTCTTCACCCTGCTGGCGTTCACGCCCTTCCCGCTCGACCTGGGCGCCATCCAGATCGGGTTCATCTTCTTCGGCTGGGGACTGCTGCTGGCGATCACCTCGGTCTTCGTGGCCCCGCGACTGCAGCGTCGCTTCGGCACGCTGAACTCGATCTCCGGAGCCCTGCTCGTCTTCGCCGGGCTGCTCGCGGTCATGGCCCTGTTCACCTCGAGCAAGACCCTGCTCGCGGTGTGCGTGATCGTCGCCGGCGCATGCCTGGGCATCAACAACACACTCATCACCGAGACGGTGATGAAGGCCGCGCCGGTCGAGCGCGGCGTGGCCTCGGCCGCCTACAGCTTCGTCCGGTTCTCCGGGGGCGCGGTCGCCCCGTGGCTGGCCGGCAAGCTCGGCGAGAGCGTCAGCGTCCACCTGCCGTTCTGGGTCGGCGCCGTGGCGGTGGTGCTGGCCGTGCTGATGCTCAACAGCGGCCGGGCCCTGCTCGCCCACATCGACGACGAGCCCGGCCACGGCGCCGAGCAGACGCACAGTCCCGCCGAGGCCGAGGCGATCACCGTCGGCGACGCGTGACCGACGCGTCGGGTGCGACGCGTCGTTGCCGTCCGGGCGCTAGTCGGATGCGGCCGGTTCGAGCATGGGACGCAGTGCGTCGACGGTGTGTGTCCGGTGAGTGTCCAGCGCCCGCAACGTCTTTCGGACGTCGCCGGCCTCTGCCGCCTGCACCACGGCCCGGTGCTCGGCGAGGACCTGGCCGCGGTTGACCGGATCGTCGTAGTAGACCGACCGGTACACCTCGGTGGCGTCCCAGAGCTGCCCGATCAGCCGGACCAGCCGGGGCAGCCCGCACCCACCGATCAAGGTGAAGTGGAAGGACCGGTTCGCACGCGTCATACCGATCACGTCGCAGGCCGCTGCCGCCTCGACGACCTCGGCCTCGAAGGACCGCAACCGGTCCAGGTCCTCGGCGCCCAGCAGCGGGACGGCCACGCGGACCGCCTCGGCCTCGAGGATCTCGCGGATGCGGTAGACCTCGAGCAGGTCCGCGAGGGACAGCTCGGTGACGAAGTAGCCCCGGTGCGGGACGTAGGTCACCTGACCCTCACCCTCCAGGGTCCGCAGCGCCTCCCGCAGCGGCACCCGGCTGACCTGCAGCTCCTCGGCCAGGGCGTCCTGGACGATCTGCGCGCCGGGACGCAGCCGACCCGTCGTGATGTGCCGGCGCAGCGCGTCCAGCACGGCCTCCTGGGCCGTCCGCGGACGGCGGAAGCTCGTGACCATGGACTCCTCCAGCAGATCAGGGCGTTCGACGCGGTGCGGTCACCAGCCGTGACACGCCGAATCCGCGGGGCGATCACGACGGCCGGCGACCGGCCTTCCCGCGACCCGGCGCCGACTGGCCGTACCCTAACGGGCAGCCCGCCGCAGCCGACGACCGATGGAGGACCACGGTGACCGCTCCGCCCCCGGAGGACGGAGCGCCACTGCTCCGGGGGACCGCCCGCTACCGTCGCACCAGCCTGGTCCTGTTCGTCGCGGGCTTCATGGCGTTCTCGATGCTCTACGTGGTGCAGGGCATCCTGCCGGAGGTGAGCCGGGACTTCGGCGTCTCCCCCGCCGTGTCCAGCCTCACCCTCTCGCTGACCACCCTTCCGCTCGCCTTCATGGTCCTGGTGGCCGCCACCTGGTCGGAGGGGCGGGGCCGTCGCCCGCTGCTCGTGGGGGCCGTGCTCGCGGCGGCGGTCCTGTCCCTGCTCGCGGCGGCGAGCCCGACCTTCGGGATCCTGCTCGGGCTGCGGATCCTCACCGGGCTCGCCCTGGCCGGACTGCCCGCGGTGGCCATGGCCTACGTCGCCGAGGAGTTCCACCCCTCCGGCCTCGGCCAGGCGATGGGCCTCTACATCAGTGGCACCGGCCTCGGGGGCATGACGGGTCGCCTGCTCGGCGGGGTGCTGGCGAGCGCGCTGTCCTGGCGACTGGCCCTCGGCGTGGTCGGCGCCGCCTGCCTGGTGGGCGGCCTCTGGGTGGCGCGGAACCTGCCACGTTCGCAAGGCTTCACCGCGGTCGAGGGCAGCATGCGTGAGCGACTGGGCGGGCTGCGGAACCTCTTGCGCGAGAGCATGATGCTGCGCCTCGCACTGTGCGGCTTCATCCTCATGGGGTCCCTGGTGTCGTTCTACAACTACCTGCAGTACCGGCTGGCGGCACCGCCGTTCGACCTCGACCCCGGAGTGGTCGCCCTGTTCTTCCTGCTGTACCTGTTCGGCACGGTCAGCGCCAACTGGATGGGCCGGCTCACCGACCGGGGATCGCGTCGCGCCGTGCTGCTGCTGGGCCTGGCGATCATGGCCACCGGGGCGCTCGTGACGGTGCCGGACAGCCTCCCGGGCGTGATCGTCGGGGCGGCCGCGATGGTGTTCGGCTTCTTCGGTGCCCACTCCGTCGTCAGCGGCTGGGTGAACGTGTGGGCCCGCGCGCGCCGCGCCCAGGCGTCCGCGCTCTACCTGTTCGGCTACCACCTCGGCTCGAGCCTGGCCGGGTTCGTCGGCGGCGTGTTCTACGGCAGGTTCGGCTGGCCCGGCGAGGTGGGCACCGTGCTGGTCCTGCTCCTCGTCGGCGTGCTGGCCGCGGCCAGCTTTTCTGGATCCAATATCAAAAACTCTTGATTCCGAGCCGGGGAGCCGGTAGAAACCGGATGCCACCTTCCCGTCGAGAGAGGGATCCATCGTGCGATCACGGACCTACCTGCTCACCGCCGCCGTCACCGCCACCGGCCTGTTGGTGGCCGGCTGCGGTTCCAAGGGCTCGCAGGACTCCGGGGGTGGTGACTCCGACACGCTGGTGCTGGGAGCTTCCCTCTCACTCACCGGCCAGTTGGCGCGGGAGGGTCAACTGACCCAGGAGGGGTACAAGCTCTGCCAGAAGAAGGTCAACGCGAAGGGCGGCGTGCCGGTCGGCGACACGAAGCTCAAGCTGAAGATCAAGTACCAGGACGACACGTCCAAGCCGGACACCGCCGCTCAGCTCGTGGACCAGTTCAACGACGACGGCATCAAGCTGATCCTCAGCTCGTACGGCTCCGCCAACACCGAGGCCCAGGCCGCGGTGATCGAGCGCAACGGACAGGTCATGGTCGACTCGGCCGGCGCGGACAACAAGATCTTCACCAAGGGCTACAAGCGCACCTTCGCCGTCCTCTCCCCCGCGACCGAGTACGCCGCCTCGATGGTCAAGGCGATCGACGAGATGGCCCAGCCGAGGCCCCAGACGATCGCCTTCCTGTCCGCGGACGACGGGTTCTCCAAGACCGTCGCCGAGGGCGGCATCGCCCAGGCCAAGAAGGCCGGCTTCAAGGTCGTCGGCACGGAGTACTTCCCCAGCGGAGCCACCGACGTGAGCTCCTCGCTCACCAAGGTCAAGGGCAAGCACCCGGACGTCATCCTCGGCTCCGTGCACCTCGAGGAGGGCGTCGCGATCGTCAAGCAGGCCCACGAGCTCGGCGCCGTGCCGTCCGGCGGGTTCGCCGAGTCCGTGGCCCCGCCCACTCCGGACTTCGTCAAGACGCTCGGCAAGCAGGCCGAGGGTGTCCTCGGGTCCAGCCAGTGGACCGACACGGTCAAGGGCAAGGACAAGTACTTCGGCACGGCGAAGCAGTACGCGAAGGACATCAAGTCCGCCTTCGGACACGCCCCCGACTACCACGACGCCGAGGCCAGCGCCGCCTGCCTGGCGCTCGTCCTCGCGACCGAGAAGGCCGGGTCCACCGACCCGGACAAGGTCCGTGACGCCCTCGCCGCCATGGACACCGAGTCGTTCTTCGGCCGGATCAAGTTCAACAAGACCGGGCAGAACGTCTACAAGCCGATGTCGGTGATCCAGATCCAGGACGGCAAGGCGGTCACCGTCTGGCCGAAGTCGTCGGCCGAGGCGAAGTTCATCTGGCCCGGGACCAAGTGAGCGGCTTCCTCCAGGCCACCGTCTACGGCCTGCTCCAGGGCGGGTTGCTGGCCCTGGTCGCCGTGGGCTTCTCCCTGGTGTGGGGGGTGATGAACGTCGTCAACCTGGCCCACGGGGCCCTGGTGATCCTCGGCGCCTACATCGCCTGGGAGGCCAACAAGATCTTCGGGCTGGACCCGTTCCTCGGGATGTTCGTGTCCGCGGTGCTGCTCTTCGCCTTCGGCTACGTGCTGCAGCGCTACCTGATCAACCTGGTCATCAACGGGCCGATCTTCATCACCCTGTTGCTCACCTTCGGGGTCGAGCTGCTCATCGTCCAGGGGATGAACATCGGCTTCACCGGCAACTTCCGCAGCATCCACACGTCATACGCCAGTGACAGCATCACCCTCGGCTCGGTCCACATCCCGTTGGGTCGCCTGTTCGCCTTCCTCGTATCCGTGGCGGTGACGCTCGCCCTCGTGGCGTTCGTCAACCGGACCCGCACGGGCATGTCGATCATGGCGACGGGCATGGACCGGGGAGCCGCACGGCTCATGGGAATCCGAGCCCGGCACGTCTACGCGCTCACCTTCGGGCTGTCCGCCGCCATGGCCGGGATCGCCGGCGCCATGGAGGGGACCGTCGGCACCTTCAACCCCTCGTCCGCGGCGAACTTCACCCTCCTGTCGTTCGTGATCGCCGTGCTCGGTGGCCTGGGCAACATGTACGGCGCGTTGGTGGGCGGGCTGGTGATCGGGCTGGTCGAGGCGTGGGGCGGCCAGTACCTGCCCGGCACCTGGGTCAACGCCCTGGCGTTCCTGGTGCTGATCGTCGTGCTGATCGTGCGCCCGTCCGGGTTGGTGGGCCGGGCCTACTACGCCGCCCGGCAGGAGGTCTGAGGTGTCTGCGATCTCGGCGATCTCGTCGCGCCGGGCGGTGCCGTGGGGCATCGGCGTGCTCGTGCTGCTCGGGTGCCTCGGCCTGCAGTCGCAGCTCTACACCGGGCAGGAGCGCACGGTCGCCGCCATCTTCATGTTCGTGGCGCTGGCGCAGGGCTGGAACCTGATCGGTGGCTACGCCGGCTATGCGTCCTTCGGCCAGGTGGTCTTCTTCGGCATCGGCGGCTACTTCACCGCCGTGGCGATGACCCACTGGCACGTGAACTTCTGGCTCTCCCTCGTGCTCAGCGGGATCGTCGCCGCCCTCTTCGGCGCGGTCATCGGCCTGCCCCTGCTCCGACTCAAGGGGCACTACTTCGCGATCGCGACCCTGGGTGTGGCCGAGGGCATGCACGAGGTGGTCACGAACCTGCCCGACCTGACCGGAGGCGGAGCCGGCATCACGGTCCCGACCGTCGGCAAGGACGCCACCACCGCCTATCTGGGCAACGACGGGTTCTACCTGCTGTTCCTCGGGCTGGCGGCGGTCGCGGTGCTCATCACGGCGCTGGTCTCCCGGAGCAGGTTCGGATACGCGCTGCGCGCCATCAACCAGGACGAGGACGCCGCCGCCGCCATGGGCGTCAACACGACGCGCACCAAGGTGCTGACCTTCGCGCTCTCCGGGTTCGTCGTCGGCATCGTCGGGGCTGCCTACGCCTTCCAGCAGGTCACCATCTTCCCGGAGCGGCTGTTCGACGTGGACATCACGGTGCTCATGGTGATCATGGTCGTGATCGGTGGGGCCGGAACGGTCCTGGGCCCCGTCCTCGGGGCCGTGGCCCTGCAGTTCCTGTCGGAGTTCCTGCGCTCCAACTTCACCCAGGCGCACACCTTCATCCTCGGTTTGATCATCATCCTGGCCGTGGTGCTGCTCCCCCAGGGCGCGGTGACCTACGTGCAGGAGGCCCGCCGCACGAGGAACTTCTCGCTCCTCGACAACGTGAGGAGGTACCGCCTGTGAGCGGCACCCCGGTCCTCGAGACCCGCGGCCTGGGGCGGCGGTTCGGCGGCCTGCGCGCCGTCGCCGACGTGTCGTTCAGCGTGCCCGAGGGACAGACGCTCGGCGTGATCGGCCCCAACGGTGCGGGCAAGAGCACGTTCATCAACCTCGTCACGGGTCACATCAAGCCCACCGAGGGCCGGGTGCTCATCGACGGCACCGACCTCACCGGAGCCAAACCCTGGGTCGTGGCGCAGCACCGCGTCGCCCGGACGTTCCAGATCGTCAAGCCCTTTCGCGGTATGACCGTGCGCGAGAACGTCGCCGTCGGCGTCCTCTACGGGCCGGAGGGCACCGGCGTGATGCGCAAGGCGCTCGAGCGGGCCGACGAGGTGCTCGCGGAGGTCGGGCTCGAACACCAGGCCGCGCGACCACCGGCCGAGCTGTCCGTCGCCGACGCGCGCCGGCTGGAACTGGCCAAGGCCCTGGCGCTGCGGCCCCGGTTGCTGCTCCTCGACGAGGTGATGGCGGGCCTGCGGCACAGCGAGATCGAGCCCAGCCTGGAGCTGATCAACCGGCTGGGCCGCGAGGGGATGACGATCATCGTCGTGGAGCACGTGATGAAGGCGATCCTCGCCGTCAGTGACCAGGTCCTCGTGCTGCACCAGGGCAGCGTGCTGACCCAGGGAGATCCGCAGGACGTGCTGGCGGACGACCGGGTCGTCGAGGCCTACCTCGGCCACCGTTACGCCAAGCGCCGCAGGAGCACGTCATGATGCTGGAGACGTCGTCGCTGTCCGTTGCCTACGGCCGGGTGCAGGTGCTCTGGGACATCGACCTGGAGGTGGACGAGCGCGAGATCGTGGCCCTGGTCGGCCCCAACGGCGCCGGCAAGACCACACTGTTGCGGGCGCTGTCCGGTATGGCCTCCATCGTCGACGGCACGGCGCACTTCAAGGGCCAGCCGCTGCGGGGCCGGTCGATGGAGTCCATCGTGGAGCTCGGCCTGGCGCACGTGCCGGAAGGGCGTCGCCTGTTCGCCGGTCTGACCGTCCGCGACAACCTGCGGCTGGGCGGCTGGCGCACGGGCAACCAGGACATCGACCACGTCATCGAGCTGTTCCCGAGACTCGGCGAGCGGCTCGGCCAGGTCGCCGGAAGCATGTCCGGCGGTGAGCAGCAGATGTGCGCCATCGCCCGCGGGCTGATGAGCGAGCCGGACCTGATGGTCATCGACGAGCTGTCCCTGGGGCTGGCCCCGGTCGTGGTGGACGAGATCCTGGAGCGGCTCCCCGCCATCGCCGCGTCGGGCACCGCCGTGCTGCTCGTGGAGCAGGACGTCGACGCGGCCCTCACCGTCGCCGAGCGGGCCTACGTGTTGGAGACCGGGCACATCGTGTTGTCGGGGCCGGCGGCCGACTTGCTGGCCGACACCCGGGTGCAGGAGAGCTACCTCGGCATCTGAGCGGGCCCCGAGTGGTTAGGCTTCCTGCCGTGCTCCCCACCGTGTCGGCGATCCGCTACGTCACGCCGCTGCGTGAGGGCGGCTCCCTGCCCGGCATCGTCGAGGCCGACGACGACGGCACCTACGTGCTCAAGTTCCGGGGGGCCGGCCAGGGCCTCAAGGTCCTCGTCGCCGAGGTCGTGGTCGGCGAGCTCGCGCGTGCCCTGGGCATCGCGGTGCCGGAGCTGCGTGCCGTCTGCCTGCCGGACCAGATCGCGCGCTACGAGGCCGACGAGGAGGTCCAGGACCTGCTCACCGCGAGCGTGGGGCTCAACCTCGGCATCGACTTCCTCCCGGGCTCCTTCGGGTATGACGGCTCCCGCACCCCGAGCGCGGCGGAGGCCACGGCGGTGCTGTGGCTGGACGCCTACACCGCCAACGTCGACCGGACCTGGAGCAACCCCAACCTCCTCGTCTGGCACGGTCGGACCTACTGCATCGACCACGGCGCCGCCCTGTACTTCCACCACTCGTGGCCCCGATCCGGCTCCCGACCCGATCGCTTCGCCACCCAGCCGTTCGACGCCAGCACCCACGTGCTTCGCGACGTGGCCGACGACCCCGCCGCCGTCCACGGGGATCTTGCGGCTCGGGTGACGCGGGACCTGCTGCACGACGTGCTCGACCTCGTACCGGACGAGTGGCTCGAGCCCGCACCGGGGATGACGTCGCCGCACGAGGTCCGGGCGGCCTACCTCACCAACCTGCTGGGTCGGCTGGACCGCTCGGATGCCTGGCTGCCAGGTGGTGGTGCCGCGTGAGCACACCCCACGACGTTCTCCCCTTCGCTCCGATACTTCGCGGGGCCCCGCAGTGAGTAGCTCCGCCGCCCGGTTCGGTTACCAGTACGTCGTGTTGCGCTGCCTGCCTCGCGTCGAACGTGAGGAGTTCCTCAACGTGGGCGTGGTGCTCTACTGCCAACGCGCCGAGTTCCTCGACTCGGCAGCACGATTCGATCCGGGGCGCCTGTCGGCCCTGGCTCCGGGCCTCGATCTGGTGTCGCTCCGCACGACGTTGGACGCCATCCGTGCGGTCTGCCGCGGCGAAGCCGGTCCGCCGCTGGTCTCGCTCGGGCAGCGCTTCGGCTGGCTCAGTGCGCCCCGGAGCACCGTGGTGCAGCCCGGACCGGTGCACGGCGGGGTGACCGACGACCCGGCGGCCGAGCTCCGGCGCCTGCTGGACTCCTTCGTGGACTGATCCAGCGCGCTCGGCCGGGGTGGTGCTGGCCGTGCCGCGCGGTGCGGCATAGCCTCGGGGCATGAACCTCGAACGACCTACTGCCCCGGACCCGTACGAGCTGCTGCCGCGGGTCGACACGATGGAACTCACCAGCGAGTCCTTCGCCGACGGCGAGACGCTCCCCGACGAGCAGGTCTTCGACGAGTGGGGATTCCACGGCGGCAACCGCTCACCCCAGCTGTCCTGGTCGGGCGCACCCGAGGGGACGCGCTCGTATGCGGTCACCTGCTTCGACCCCGACGCCCCCACCCCGTCGGGCTTCTGGCACTGGCTGCTGGTCAACCTCCCGGCCGACACCACGTCGCTGCCGGCAGGTTTCGGCGCCCGCGACGCCGAGCTGCCGGAGGGGGTGCGTCAGATGGCCAACGACTTCGGTTTCCAGGCCTACGGCGGGGCCGCGCCACCGGCAGGCGACCGTCCGCACCGCTACATGTTCGCGGTGCACGCGCTCGACACGGACGACCTGGGACTGGGTGAGGAGGCGAGTGCCGCGGTCACCGCCTTCAACCTGGGCGCGCACACGCTGGCCCGCGGTGTCCTCACCGGCCTCTACGCCGCACCCGCCGAGTGAGCACGCTGGACTTCCGGCCGGTCCTGGAGCACCTGGAGCTGGTGGCCAAGCCGGTCGCCGAGGCCCTCCGGGCCTGGCCGCATGCCGAGCGGGTCGAGGTGGCCGAGATCGACCCGGACGTCGCCGACACCGCGGCCTTCGTGGAGGCGACCGGCATCGCGCTCGTCGACTCGGCGAACTGTGTGGTGATCGGCGGGAAGCGCGGCGGTGTCGAGCGGGTGGCCGCCTGCCTGGCTCTGGCCACCACCCGGGTGGACGTCAACACCGTGGTGCGCAAGCGCCTGGACGCCCGCCGGGCCAGCTTCCTGCCGATGGACGACGCGGTGGAGCGCACCGCGATGGAGTACGGCGGGATCACCCCGCTCGGGCTGCCCGACGGGTGGCCGGTGCTCGTCGACTCGGCGGTGCTGGAACGCGGCAGCGTCGTCGTCGGCGCGGGCATCCGGGCGGCCAAGCTGCGGCTGCCCGGTGCGCTCACGGCGGAGCTGCCCGGCGCCGAGGTGATCGACGGCCTCGCCCGCTGACCGGGTCGCCGCCGGTTCGTCCGGGGTGTCTCAACGCCCGTCGACCGTGCCTCCCGCGGGAGAGGGCCCACATCGCGACGGCCCCGGCCGCGGCGACGTTGAGCGAGTCCACTCCCCCGGACATCGGGATGCGGACCGTGAGGTCCGCCCGCCCCACGGTCCGCGCCGAGAGTCCGTCGCCCTCGGTGCCCAACACGAGGGCGAGCCGGTCCGGCGGGTCGGACGCCAGGTTGTCGAGGGTGACCGCGTCCGGGGCCAGGGCGAGCGCCGCGACCACGAATCCTTGCTCGTGCAACAGGTCGATGCCCGCCGGCCAGGGATCGATCCGGGTCCACGGCACCTGGAAGACGGTGCCCATCGACACCCGTACGCTGCGGCGGTAGAGCGGGTCGGCGCACCGGGGCGTCACGAGCACCGCGTCGGTCCCGAGGCCCGCCACGCTGCGCATGACCGCGCCGACGTTGGTGTGGTCGACGATGTCCTCGAGCACGACGACGCGGTGCGCGCCCGCCAGCAGGTCCGCGGGCGCGGGTAGAACCGGTCGGTGCATCGACGCCAGGGCACCGCGGTGCAGGTGGAACCCGGTCAGCCGTTCGATGACCTCGTGCTCGCCGACGAACACCGGCACGTCGTCCGACTCGGCCTGCTGCACCAGGTCGGCCAGGTCGGTCAGCCAGCGCTCGGCCATCAGGTAGGACCGCGGGCGGTGCCCGGCGGCGAGGGCACGCCGGATCACCTTCTCGCTCTCGGCGAGGTAGAGCCCACGCTCGGGCTCGAGCGTGCGGCGGAGGGCGACATCGGTCAGACCGACGTAGTCCGCGATCCGGGGATCCTCGGGGTCGTCGATCCAGGTCACCACGACGGCAAGGCTAACCGCCACGTGGGGAACCCGCCCCGGGCACCTAGTCGAAGAAGACGATCTTGGTGATGGCCACGATGCTGATCACCACGATGAGCGTCCGCAACAGCCACGGGGGCATGCGGCGCCCGACCCGAGCGCCCACATACCCACCCGTCAGAGCACCGGCGGCGATGAGTCCGGCCACCTCCCAGCGGATGGCGCTCCAGGCCACGATCATGAAGGTGACCGCGGCCACGAGGTTCACCACCGTGGTGAGGACGTTCTTGATCGCGTTGATCTGCTGCAACCCGAGTGTCATCAGCACGTTCATCAGGCCGACGAGCAGCACGCCCTGCGCGGCACCGAAGTAGCCGCCGTAGACCCCGGCGACGCCGACCCCGCCGACGAGCAACCAGTGCCGGGTGGGTGTCTCACGGTCCGGGTGCGCACGGGCCGCACGGCGTTGGATCGCCGGCCCGAACACCACCAGCAGCGCCGCGATCCCGATGAGCACCGGGACGATCGCCTGGAACGCGTCCGGGGGCAGCAGGAGCAGCAGGAGGGCTCCCGACACTCCCCCCGCGAACGAGGCCGGCAGAAGCAGCCGCAACTGCCGCCGCTGTCCCTTCAGCTCCGCCCGGTAGCCGTAGACCCCCGTGAAGCCGCCGGCGACCAGGCCCAGGCTGTTGGACATGTTCGCCGCCACCGGTGGGTAGCCGAACAGCAACAGGGTGGGAAAGGTGATCAGGGTGCCCGAGCCGACGATGACGTTGATCGTGCCGGCCGCCATGCCCGCGAGCAGGATGGAGACGACTTCGGGCCAGGACACCCGGACACCCTAGCGAGACGGTCCCCGAGGATCCGGCCGGGAGGACCCGGCGGTGCTCTGGTGGAAACGTCGCCTAACGCGGTCGCTCGTCCGGGCCGTCGTGCGGGCCGGGCTCGGTTCCGGGTTCCCGGGTTTCCGTGGGGGGCTCCTGCGGCTCCGGGGCCTCCGGGTCCGAGGGAGCCTGCTGTCCCTGCGGGTCCCCGGTCCGGGGCCGCTCTCCGCCGGGACGTGGTCGGCGGGACTGCCGGCTGAGCGGCTGGGCGTGCTCCTCGGCCTCCGCGGTGGCTCCCCGGGCCTGCGCCCGAGCCTCGGCCAACGCCTGCGCCGGGTCCTCGAGCGCGGTGTCGGCGAAGGCGGACGGCTCGGGCTCGCCGGTGTCGACCCACCCCTCGTCGTCGTCCGGCCCGTCCGGCCCGCTGCCACGACCGCCGTCCTTGGCGGCAAAGGCGCCCCCGATGCCCTTGAGCGCCTCGGTGAGCTCGCTCGGGATGATCCACATCTTGTTGTTGTCGCCGTGCGCGAGCTGCGGCAGCACCTGGAGGTACTGGTACGCGAGCAGGCGCTGAGTCGGCTTGCCCCGGTGGATCGCGTCGAACACCTGCTGGATCGCCCGGGACTGGCCCTGCGCCTCCAGGATCCGCGCCTGGGCAGAGCCCTCGGCGGTGAGGATCGCCTTCTGTTTCTCCCCCTCGGCGGTGAGGATCTGGCTCTGCTTGAAACCCTCGGCGGTGAGGATCGCCGCGCGCCGGTCGCGCTCGGCCCGGGCCTGCTTCTCCATGACGTCCTGCATCGAGGCGGTCGGCTCGATCGACTTCAGCT
>CAYRLV010000081.1:0-12693 GCA_964425155.1 uncultured Ornithinicoccus sp.
TGCCGCAACCGCTCGGGCCGAGCAGCGTGAAGAACTCACCGTCCTTGACGGTGAACGAGATGTCGTCGAGGGCCTGCTGCTCCCCGAACCGTTTGGACAGGTCCTGCACCACGAGATCAGGCATTGTTGCGCACCTTGAGCACCTTTCCGGCGACGAAGACGAACACGGCGGTGATGGCGATCTGGACGCACGACAGGGCGGCCACGGCGCCGGTGTTGCCGTTGAGCCACAGCTGGAGCATCGTCGTCCCGATCACCTGGGAGTGAGCGTTGGCCAGGAACACCGCCGGGGTGAACTCCTTGATCATCTGCACGAACAGGAGCACGAACGCGGCGAGCATGCCGGGCATGATCAGCTTGAACAGGATCCGGCTGAAGGTGCGCCACCAGTCCGCGCCCAACGACCGCGCCGCCTGGTCGAGCTCGTCGCCGATCTGCATCACGATCGGGGCGATGGCACCGAACGCCGCCGGCATCGAGCGCACGCCGAAGGCGATGATCAGCGCCAGCAGCGTGCCGTTGATCCAGTTGAGCGGCCCGATCAGGGCGAACGCCCAGAAGAAGCCGATACCGAGGATGATCCCCGGCACCACCTGCGGGGCCAGCGAAGTGAACTCGAGGGAACGTCGGAATCGGAAGCCGGACCGCCGTGCCACCAGCACGACCACCGAGACGACCAGCGTCGTCACCACCGCGCCGATCAGCGCGACGATGATGCTGTTGTAGATGGACTGCACGTAGGCGTGGTAGGAGAACACCAGCGAGAAGTTGTCCATCGTCAGCAACGAGAACGGGTTCACCAGCGGCGTGAGGATCTGGGTGAAGGCCCGCAGCAGCAGGGCCAGCAACGGGATCACCGGGCCGAGCAGCAGGTAGAGGAAGACGAACGCGAACCCGAGCCACCGGAGCTTGCCCAGCTCGAACAGCCGCGGGCGGGAGGCCTTGCCACGGACCGCGACGAACCGCTGGGCGTTGCGCAGCGCCAGGGCCTGCACCGTGACCAGGATCGCCATGATCGCGAGGGTGAAGACCGACGCCGCCGCGACCAGTCCGTAGTCGGGGTTGGACTGCGCCAACCCGTTGATGTAGATGAAGCTCGCGAACAGGTCGATGCCGGCCGGTCGGCCGAAGAGCAGCGGCACACTGAGCGTCTCGAGCGAGGTGGAGAAGATCAGCAGGGCGCTGTAGAGGATCGGCGGGCGCAGCATCGGCAGCACGACCTGGACCAGGATGCGGAACGGCCCCGCCCCGCAGGTGCGGGCCGCGTTCTCCAGCGAGGGGTCGGACAGCCGCAGGGCACCCGAGCAGTAGAGGTAACCGATCGGGATCAGCGCCACCGCCTCGGTCAGCGCCATCCCCGGGATGCTGTAGAGGTTCCACGGCACTCCGCCGAAGAGCTCGCGGATCCCCACGCTGACGAAGCCGGCCGGTCCGTAGACCAGGATCCAGCCGAAGGCCAGCACGAGCGGGGAGATGTAGATCGGCCACAGCAGCATCGACCCCATCACCCGGCCACCGGGCACGCGGGTGCGGACCAGCACGACCGCGAGCAGCACCGAGAGCACCACCGCGATCACCGTGGTCAGGGCAGCGAACAGCAGGCTGTTCAGGACGACCTCGCCGAACCCCGCCTGGGTGAACAGGTGCACGAAGTTCTGCCAGGTGAGGACCGGACCCTCGGCATACAGCGGCCGGTCGATCAGCGACTGCCACAGGGTGGGGATCAGCGGCGCGAGGACCAGGACGACGATGACGACGAACACGCCGTACTGGATCCAGGTCTCCTTGCCCCGTCCGAGGATCCGCCGGTAGTGGGGTGGCGGCATCGAGCCCGCGCGCTCGCGGGCCGGTGCCGGGGCGGTCACGCCGGCGCCCCTTGCTGGAGTGGGTGCACGGTCAGCCCTTCAGCGCCGCGGCCCACTTCTTGCGGAAGGCACTGGCCTCGGCCTTGGTGACCTCGTCGTAGGCGACGTTGATCAGGTTGTCCTTGCCGACCTCGTCGCCGATGGCCTTGTAGCTGCGGGGGGCCTCCTCCTTCGTGAGGTCGTCGCGGAACGGCGTGAACCCGCCCTTGTAGACGGCGACCTGCCCCTCGTGCGAGAGCAGGAAGTCGAGCATCAGCTTCGCCGTGGCCATCTGCGGGGCGGTCTTCGGGATCGCCATGCCGCGGAACATCATCGGCGTGCCGTCGGCGATGTAGTTCCAGCCCAGGATGGCGCCGGTCTTCTCCGCCTGGGGCAGCACGACCGTGCTCGACATGAAGTAGCCGAGCACGTACTCGCCGGCGTTGATCTTGTCCACCATGGGACCGGACGACTGTTCCATGCGCGTCGCGGGCAGGACCTTGTCGAGCACGTCCCAGGCACCGGAGTACTTCTGGCCCCACACGTACTCGATGGCGAAGCCGAAGCTGTTGGCGTCGTCGTAGGTGGTCACCTTGTCGTTGAACCGTTCCATGTCCCCGCTGACCAGCTTGGCGAGGTCG
Organism: uncultured Ornithinicoccus sp.; assembly: GCA_964425155.1. Taxonomy (GTDB): domain Bacteria; phylum Actinomycetota; class Actinomycetes; order Actinomycetales; family Dermatophilaceae; genus Segeticoccus. The sequence continues at coordinate 2,486 of CAYRLV010000081.1, forward strand.
GCCATGCCCTTGGGCCGTTCGTCCTCCTTCACCAGGGCCTTGTTGTAGGCGATCAGGATCGGGTCGGTGGAGAAGGTGTAGAGGCCGGGCAAGGGGGACCCGAAGTCGGGGAGCTTGTCGAGCTCGGGCGAGGTGTAGTCGGCCGCGGCCTTGTGCTTCTTGATGAAGTCGATCCAGCTGGTGGGATCGCCGGACACCATCAGGCTGGCGGCTGACTTGCCGCTGGCGGACTCGCTGTAGTAGCGCTGGAAGACCTCGGCGCTGTCCAGGTTGTTGGTCGAGATGTCACCGACCCAGGAGTACTTCGCCTTGAACGCGTCGATGATCGGCTGCCAGTTGTACTCCGCCATGTTGGAGTAGATCGTCAGCCCGTTCTCCTTCTTCGACGCGTCGATGATCGACGAGTAGTCGGACGGGTAGTAGGACGGCTGGCCCTTGGAGACCGCGGGGCTGCCGCCCTCCTGGGCGCTGGTGCTGCCGCCGCCCCCGCAGGCGGCGAGCAGGCCGGCGGCGGACAGTCCGGCTCCGGCAGCGAGGGAGCTGCGGAGGAAGGTCCTCCGGTTGAGCTCGATCGACGGACGTGCCGAGTTGCCGCGGGATTCGTGGTGTGTCACGAGGCGAACCTTCCTTGTGTGAGGGGCCGACCATCGAGGAAGTCGGTGATCGCGGGGACGAGGCCCGGCAACGCGTGCCGGACGCCGGGGACGAGGTCGAGACGGACGTCGAGGCCGTGCCGGGTCAGGTTGTCGTGCAGGGTGTGCGCCTGGTCGACCCTGGACCGGACGCCGGTGTCGGTGTCGTCCGCACCGACCACCACCTGCACCGGGACCTGACGCAGGGCGGCCAGGTCGAGGCGAACGCCGAAGACCTCCGCGACGTCTCGAGTGCCCGCCCACCAGTCCTGCTCGTCGTCCAGCAGGGTGATGCGACCGGGTGCGGCGACGGAGGCGCTGCCCACCAGGTGGGGATGCAGATAGGTGAACCGGTGCACGAACTGCGCGCCGCCGGAGAACCCGACCAGGTGCAACGGACCGAAACGGGCACCCAGCCGTCGCTCGGCCGCCGTGACCATGCGCAGCAGGACCCGGTCGAAGCGCAGCCGGCCGAAGGCGATGAACTTGTAGTTGTCGATGTCCTGGGGGTCGTCGATGCCCGCCGGGAACAACGGCGACAGCACGGTGACCCCGTGCTGGTTCGCCAACGGGACGAAGGCGTCCCGCATACCGACCGCGTCGCGGTCGGTGCCGTGCACCGTCACGAGCAGCGGCGCGCCGTCGGCACCGCCCGGCTCGGGCGAGTCGGAGGGCTGGTGGAGGCAGTACGAGAAGCGGGCGTCCTCCCCCAGGACGAACAGCGGGGTCGACCCCGAGGGCGGCCGGCTGAGCGCGCGACGACTCGACGTCGCTCCTTCGGGTGCTGCACAAGCCATGCTCAGCGTCTCCCGGGCCGGTCCGTCGGTGACGTGCGTCACTTTAGGGATATTTTATTCATTGTCAACAGACAGGCATTACCATCGGCCTCGTGACCCTGCAACGCGCACCCGTGCAGACGAAGAGCGCCGCCGCATACGGCGCTCTTCGCGAGGCGATCCTGGACGGCCGGCTGGCTCCCGGATCGCGCCTGACCCTGCAGTCCGTGGCCGACGACCTGGGGATGAGCCTCACCCCCGTCCGCGAGGCCCTACGGCTGCTCGGCACCCAGGGTCTGGTGGAGCACGACCCGCACCGTGGCACGCGGGTGGCCCAGCTGCGTCCCGAGTCGATCCAGGAGACCTACCAGCTGCGTCGGGTGCTCGAACCGCTCGCCTGCGAGCTCGCGGCCACCGCGGCGACGGAAGACGATCTGGACGAGATCGACGGTGCGATGGCCGAGTTCGCCAGTGCGGTCGACGAGCACCGGTCCGACGAGCTGCCGGAGCTGAACGCGGTGCTGCACCGACGGATCTACCAGGCAGCCAGCTCGCCGCTGCTGCTGGAGTTCATCGACCGGCTGTGGTTGCGCATCCCGTACCAGAACATGAACCTGGTGCGTGACCACGACCGGAAGACCGCCGAGCACCAGGCCGTGGTCGACGCGGTCCGGGCTCGGCGCGCCAAGGCCGCCTCCCGCGCGATGCTCACCCACATCTCGAACTCCACCCAGGCGACGCTCGCACGGGCACAGGCCTTGGGGAAGGCCTCGGACCCCGAGGCGTCATGAACCTCCCCGAGGCTCTCCGCGCCCGCCTGGCCACCAGGCAGCACGACGGCCCCATCCTCCTTCCCGGCGCCGCCAACGCCCTCACTGCCCGCATCATCGAGGACCTGGCCTTCGAGGCGGTCTACGTGACCGGCGCGGGGGTGGCCAACACCTTCCTCGGGACGCCCGACGTCGGGCTGGTGACCCTGACCGAACTGCGGGATCACGTCGCCGCGATCCGCGACGCCGTGCGGATCCCAGTGGTCGTGGACGCCGACACGGGGTTCGGCAACGCCGTCGGCACCACCCGCTCGGTGCGGGTGCTCGAGCGGGCCGGCGCCGACGCGATCCAGCTCGAGGACCAGGCGGCCCCCAAAAGGTGCGGGCACTTCGAGCACAAGCAGCTCATCTCCGCGCAGGAGATGGTGCAGAAGATCCACGCCGCCGTCGACACCCGCGACGAGGCCCTCGTCATCGCCCGCACTGACGCCCGGGCCGGCGAGGGATGGGAGGCGGCGGTCGAGCGCGCCGCCCGCTACGCGGAGGCGGGAGCGGACGTCACCTTCGTCGAGGCCCCGCAGTCGGTCGAGGAGGTGAAGGCGCTTCCCGGTCTGCTGCCGGTGCCGCAGGTGGTCAACCTGGTCGAGGGCGGGAAGACGCCGATGCTGCCGCTCGAGGAGCTCCAGGACTTCGGGTTCGTGCTCTACGCCAACGCGGCGCTGCAGGCGTCGGTGGCCGGCATGCAGCAGGTGCTGGCCGGCCTGCGTGCCACTGGTTCGCTCGCGTCGGTGCGCGACGGCCTCGCGCCGTGGGCGGAGCGTCAACGACTCGTCGGCAAGCCCGAGTTCGACGCCCTGGAGCAGCGGTATGCCGATCGGTCGGCGGAGTCCGATGAGTGACCCGGGCGACGCCGATCAGGTGCTCGCGGCCATCGCCGACTACGTCTGCGCGGACGAGGACTTCGGCGAAACCGCCTACCGCACAGCCCATCTCGCCATGGTCGACAGCCTGGGCTGTGCGTTCCTGGCCCAGGGTCACCCGGCCTGCACGAGACTGCTCGGCCCGGTCGTCCCCGGCACGCAGGTGCCGGGTGGCGTGCCCGTGCCCGGCACCGCATACGTGCTCGACCCGGTGCAGGCGGCGTTCGACATCGGCGCGACGGTGCGCTGGCTCGACTTCAACGACACCTGGCTCGCCGCCGAGTGGGGCCACCCCTCCGACAACCTCGGCGCCATCCTCGCCGCCGCCTCGTATGCCGTGACGCACCAGGGCGCGTCACTCACCGTGCGGGACGTGTGGACCGCGATGATCCGGGCGCACGAGATCCAGGGGGTCCTGGCCCTGGACAACGCGTTCAACCGGCACGGACTCGACCACGTCCTGCTCGTCCGGGTCGCCTCCGCCGCGGTCGCGACCCGGCTGCTCGGCGGGTCGAGGGACGACGTGCTGGCGGCGGTGTCCCAGGCCTGGGTGGACGGTGGCACCTTGCGGGTCTATCGCCAGGCGCCCAATGTCGGGGCCCGGAAGTCATGGGCGGCCGGGGACGCGACGAGCCGGGGGATGCGGCTGGCGCTGCTGACCCTGCGAGGCGAATCCGGTTATCCGAGAGCGCTGTCCGCACAGGAGTGGGGCTTCCAGGACGTTGCCCTGGGTGGTCGCGAGGTGACCCTCGCGCGACCCTTCGGGTCCTACGTGATGGAGAACGTGCTGTTCAAGATCTCCTACCCGGCCGAGTTCCACGCCCAGACGGCGGCGGAGGCGGCGGTCCGGCTCCACCCGACGGTGCTCCCGCGGTTGGACGAGGTGGAGCGAGTGGAGCTCACCACGCACGAGTCGGCCGTGCGGATCATCAGCAAGACCGGGCCGCTGCGCAACCCGGCGGACCGCGACCACTGCCTGCAGTACATCGTCGCCGTCGCCCTCCTGCACGGCGACGTCACCGCGGAGGACTACGAGGACGCCGCCGCGGCGGACCCGCGGATCGACCGGTTGCGGGACCGGATGACGGTGCGGGAGGACGAGCGTTACACCGCCGACTATCTCGACCCGGCCAAGCGGTCCATCGCCAACGCCGTGCGGGTCCACTTCACCGACGGCACCGGCACGGAGCAGGTCGAGGTGGAGTACCCCCTGGGTCACCGGCGTCGGCGCGAGGAGGGGAACCCACAGCTGCTGGCGAAGTTCGAGCGCAACGTGCGCGGCCGGTTCGAGGCCGGGCGCGCGGACGGCGTCGTCGATCTCTGCCTCGACCGCACGGGGCTCGAGGTGACGCCGGTGCCGGAGCTGCTGCGCGCCCTGGCGCTGCCCCCGAGCAGCACGACCCCGTAGGAGCAGCGCCGAGGGCCGTCTGCGGCGTACCGTGGTGGTGACGGGATCGAGGTGCGTGATGGCCCAGCCAGCGGTGTCGTTCGCCGGCCGACGGCGATCGGCCGTGAGGGTGTGCGCAGCCCTCGCGCTGGCCGGCGTGCTGCTGCCCGCAGCGGCTGCCGAGGCAACCGCGACGGCCGCGCCGGCGGCCGTCGCGGCCGGACGTGTTCCCGCTGCCACGTCGCTCGAGCTGTCGCTTCGGCTGTCCGGCCAGACCGCGCCGGACCCCAGCGGATCGGGCGCCGGGGTGGTCCTGCGGCCGGCCGAGCGGGCAGCCGACACCCCGTCCTCGACGGAGTCCGACCCCGAGGCCGTCAGCCGTCCCGCGCGGGCACAACTGATCGAGAACCTCGCCGTGCTGAGCCTGCTCGTCCTCTGCGCGGTCGGGCTGGGCCGTCGACACCGCAAGTCCCGCTGACCGAGGTGGCGCCGGACCGCCCTCCGCGTGAGGTCGGCCCGTGGTTCCGAGGGCCTCTCGCCCTACCGCTCCCATTAGGGTGACCCGGTGACCGCGGATCCCCCACCGACCTCCTCCTGCTACGTGTGCACCAACAACGGGGCCACCGACCTCCCGCCTCGGGAGGACATCGCCCGCACGGACCACTGGCGGGTGGCCCACGCGTTCAACTCCACCCTGCCCGGCTGGTTGGTGTTGCTGCCGTCGCGGCACGTGGCGTCCTTCGCCGAGCTGTCCTCGGCCGCGATGGCCGAACTGGGTCGGCTCACCGGCGCCGCGTCACGCGCCCTGCACGCAGAGGTGGGCTGCGCCAAGACGTACGCGATGCAGTTCTCGGAAGCCGACGGCTTCCAGCACCTGCATGTGCACCTGGTGCCCCGTATGCCGGATCTCCCCGCGGAGCACCGCGGTCCGGCGATCTTCCACTACCTGAGCCGCCCGGAGTCGGAGTGGCTCGCCACGTCCGTCACCGACGAACTGGCGGGCCGGCTGGCACCGGTCATCTCGCGCGAACTGTCCGCCTGAGGGACGGCCGACAGTCGGCGAACACCGCTACTCCTGCGCGAACTCGGCGAACCGCGACGGTTTCTGCCTGGCTCGTCGACACCTTCCCGCTCATTGGCTGTGTTGCGCCACATGGAGGTCTGCCTGAGCTGGGCCAGCTCGGTCGGGCCCATGGTTTCGGCACGGGGGCAAGCAGCCACTGGTAGGGGTGCGGCCATCGCGGGTGACCTACGCACAGGAGGAATCTCCCAGCATACGGACAGGTCTCGACAATCGTTGACATGCGCGGCGCGTGGTGGTTGATTGACGCCCACCGATTCGTGGTTTCGCCCAGCGCTCCTTCGGGGAGCCCAAGGAGCACACATGAGGTCTTCCCGCCGCCGCGTTCGCCGTGCCGCGGGCGCGGCAGGTGCCGCCACGCTGATCGCGTTGACGGGCGTGTCGGTCGCCGCCGGCACTCCCGCCTCCGCCGCCGATGAGGGCAACCAGGTCATCAAGGTCGCCTACAGCTCGACCATCGACTCGTTCAACCCGTTCATCGCGGTCTACCAGGGGCCGTTCGAGATCAACGGGCTGGTCTACGAGCACCTGGTGACCACCACCGCGAAGGATTACTCACTGACCCCGGGGCTCGCGACGAGTTGGGACGCCAGCGACGGGGGCAAGACGTGGACCTTCCACATCCGCAAGGGAATGACGTGGTCCGACGGCAAGCCGATCACGTCGGCGGACGCGCGGTGGACCTACACCCAGATGCTGACCAACGAGGCCATGTCCCAGGCGAACGGGTCCCTCGTGACGAACTTCAAACAGGTGCTGGCGCCGGACCCGCACACGCTCGTCATCAAGATGAAGTCGCCCACCGCGGTCAACCCCGGCGTCACCATCCCCATCGTCCCGAAGCACGTCTGGGGCAAGCTGAAGAACCCCGCCACGTTCGCCAACGACAAGGACGTCGTCGGTTCCGGGCCCTACGTGCTCGAGTCCTACGAGCCGAGCCAGCAGGTCGTGCTCAAGGCGAATCCCCACTTCTGGCGTGGCAGGCCGAAGCTGGACGGTGTCACCTACGTCAACTTCAAGAACACGGATGCGGCCGTGCAGGCCCTGAAGTCCGGCGACATCGACGTCATCGGCGACCTCGGCGGCGGTCTGACGGTGCCGCAGTTCAACGCCCTGAAGGCGCAGAAGAACATCACCCTCAACTCCGCCAAGGGCACCCGATTCGTCGGGCTCGGCGTGAATCCCGGCGCCACCACGCGAGACGGCACGCCCATGGGCGACGGCAACCCGGTGCTCAAGGATCCCGTCGTCCGCCGCGCCATCCGCCAGGCGATCAACATCCCGGCCCTGATGAAGACGATGCTCCAGGGACACGGCACGCTCGCCACGTCCTTCGTCCCGGCGGTCTACACCACGTGGCACTGGCACCCGGACAAGTCCCAGCTCGCGACCTATGACCCCGACGCCGCCAACGCCGCCCTCGACGAGGCGGGGTACGAGAGGGGCCCGAACGGCATCCGGCTCGACCGCGACGGCAAGCCGATCGTGCTGCGGCTGCTGGGCGACAACTCGTCCTCCGACGACAAGCAGATGGCCGACTACATCATCCCGTGGCTGAAGAAGATCGGGATCAAGGTCAAGCTGGAGATGTCCGACGGTGATGCCATCGCGGCGGACCTCTCCAAGGCCAACTACGACCTGTACTTCACCGGGTGGGGCATGGAGTCCGACCCCGACTTCCAGCTCGGCATCAACACCTGCAGCGCGCTTCCCGTCAAGCCGAACGGCGAGGGTGGCACCAGCATGGACTTCTGGTGCAACAAGAAGTTCGACCAGCTGTACGCGAAGCAGCACTCGGCGTTGGACCCGAAGAAGCGCCAGCAGATCGTCCAGCAGATGCAGGCCCTGCACTACCACGCGGCACCCTCGATCGACTTCTGGTACGCGGACATGCTCGAGGCGTACCGCTCCGACCGGTTCACCCACCTCACCAAGCAGCCCGAGGACGGCGGCAGCATCAGCGGTCAGACCTTCTACTGGGCCATGTATGACGCGACTCCCGTCGATCAGTCGTCGGACCAGAGCGGTGGTCCCGGCGCCGGTCTGTGGGCCGGGATCGGCGTGGTGGTCGTGGTGGCGCTCGGCGGGTTGGCCGCCCTCCGACGCAGGCGGTCCGCCGAGGACACGGAGTAGTCCACGCGAGAGTCCGATCCGACCACCCGATCAAACCCTGGTCCGCGTCGGGCTGCGCTCCTACGGTGGGTCCATGGCCACCGTTCCTCGCACCGTTCCGCTGGCACCCGAGCTCGACGTCTCCCAGTGGTTCGGTGAAGCCGCACCCCTGGAGTCGCTGCGAGGACGCGTGGTGCTCGTCGAGGCCTTCCAGATGCTGTGCCCCGGATGCATTCGCTACGGATTGCCCCAGGCACAGAAGGTCCGCCGAATGTTCCCGCGCGTGGCAGTGATCGGACTGCACACCGTCTTCGAGCACCATGAGGTGACCGGCCCGGATGCCCTTCAGGTGTTCCTGCACGAGTTCGGCATCCACTTCCCGGTGGCGGTCGACCGCCAGGACGACCACACGCTGCCCGCCACCATGCGCCGCTACGGCCTCGAGGGCACCCCTTCGACCCTGGTCATCGACAAGACCGGGCGGCTCCGGTTCGTGCACCTGGGCCAGGTGGACGATCTGGCCCTCGGGGTGCTCCTGGGTGAGCTGCTCACCGAGGAGCCGGAGGAGACGCCGACCCCCGACTGATCGGGGCGCCTCGTCATCGGGCCGCCTACCAGTCCGCTTCGGCCTTCCGCACACTCACGCTGGCAATCACCGGCCACCACCGCTGTATGCGGGCTCGTCACCCAGCTCTGCCAGCGCGACTCGACTTCGCTGGAGCCAGGCGAGACGAGCGAAGGGCGTGGAACCGGCGCCCTATTCCTCCCGATGCCCGCCTGCTCGCCAGCTTTCGTAACTTGACGGGTAAGTACACATCTTGTTACGCTCGCACCATGGAAGCCGTGTTGCGAGCGCTCGCCGACGAGGGCAGGCGGACGCTGCTGGAATCTTTGGCCGATGGCCCCGCCACTGCGGGCGACTTGGCTGAGCTGCTTCCTATTGCCCGCCCCGGGGTGTCACGGCATCTCCGAGTGCTGCGCGAGGCGGGCCTCGTGCAGGTCCGCCACGAGGCCCAGCGACGCATCTACCGCATCAACCCGCAGCCGCTCGCGGAGGTTGACGAGTGGCTGGGCCGCTATCGGGACCTCTGGGAGCAGCGGCTCGACGCCCTGCACACCGAGATCGCCAGGGGCCGACGACAACAAAGGAGCAGCAGATGACCAGCAAGGCACGTCCGACAACTCGCATCCTGGGCCGGCTAGGAGCAGCCGACGGGTCCGGCGTCGTGCGGATCGAGGATCGCTACGACACCGACATCGATGACCTGTGGCAGGCGATCACCGACCCCCAGCGGCTGAGCCGCTGGTACGGCGAGGTGACCGGCGACCTCCGCTCGGGCGGGGAGTTTCAGGAATACATCCCCGGCGCGGAGCTGACCAGCGTGGGCCGGATCGTGGCCTGTGAGCCACCCACCCGGTTGCTGGTGACCAGCAGGGAGACCGACGAGTCCTGGCAGAAGGGGACCGGCGCCGAGCCCTTCGACGGGGTCACGGAGGCGACGCTCACGACGGACGGAGACCAGACGATTCTGGTCATCGAAGCTCGCGGCCTCCCGCTGGACAAGCTCGCCGGCTACGGCGCCGGATGGCAGATCCACGCCGAGAACCTGGCCGCTCACGTCCACGGCTTGGAGTTCGGTGATGTCGGCGAGCGATGGCAGGCGCTTGAGCCCGCCTACGAGGACCTCGCCGCCCGCACCAGGGCGACCGCGATCTGATCGACCGTGGGAGTGGTCAGGCGGCAACACAGGTCCGAGCCGGGAGGGTGGCCGGTGACCACGTCGGTCTCCTCGACCAGCAACGTCGGCGAGGGGTAGGAGCCCTCGCACTCCTCGACGCTGACCTGCACGGCAGCGCGGTCCACGGCCGCCCGCAACGCAGTGCGCACCCGGTGGCAGGCTGCTCGCCGCGCGACGTCGCAAAGTCATGCTGGCATTACTGGGGCGAGCGGACGCCATACAGGCGTGTCGTGCGGCGTGGCGGAAAGTAACGCCAGCGCGAGTTTGCGACTTCCTCCAACACGGCGGAGGGCGTGGGAACCGTCGACCCGCTCGTCCCTCACGGGTCTCCTCCCTCATGAGCGGCCCCGGGACCTCGCTGCGCTCGGTGAGCGGAGGGCGTGGGATTCGAACCCACGAGACGGTTGCCCGCCTAGCGGTTTTCAAGACCGCCGCACTAGGCCACTATGCGAGCCCTCCAGTCGGCCGCAGGTCACTGGTCCGGCGGCCGGCTGCAGCCACGGTAGCCGTTCGGTGGAGGACTCGGCCAACGGGCCGAGCCGGGCACGGGAGCGCCCCGGCGCCTCTGGGTTGAAGCGACCGGGGCTGAGGCCGAGGGACTCCCGGGCATCCACGACCCGTACCACAGTGGTTCCCCGCCGGGGAGGCGCCAAAACAGTTTTCCCGGGATCAATCTCGGCGGCCGCCCGGCGGAACGGGGTCCTGACCGGTGTGCGCCACCATCTCCGCGATCTCCCGGAGCTTGCGCTGCGTGGTCTGTGATCCCTTGACGAGCAACGCGAACGCGTCCT